>NZ_JAXOFU010000003.1:0-272089 GCF_036409425.1 Virgibacillus sp. MG-45
CAAACCAGCCAATTATCTGCTTAATAATTTAGTCTAACTTTATGGGTTCAGTACAATAATCGAGCCTTTTTTAAGTATTCGCATGCCTGTATTTCACTTTACTGGATCGTTTTTATTCTTCTAATACAAATCGCTGCGAATGATGATGCAATGCCTCTGATAGATCTCGAAGCTCTATTCCAATATGATGTGTTTCACTCATTTGCTTTATTTGCGTATCACTGATTATCAGCATTTCTTCCACACTTGCTAAGGTCTCTTGAGAAATAGCTGATACACGATCTGTTGCCAATTCTAGCTCTGGAAGCTGTTGATGTATCTGTTGGAGCTCTTCACGCATCCCACTCATCCGAGTGCTCACAGCCGAAACATCTTCCATCATGTTTTCGATAGAAATTTTTGTTTCCCTTGACAACTGAAGCGTCCCCATTGTTTTAGTATGCATTAGCGTGAACTCACTTGTCGCCTTACTAGTAATTTCCCCCATTGATGCAATCGAATTGGTAATATTATTGGCTGCATGTCTCGAATGCTCTGCAAGCTTTCTCACCTCATTTGCTACTACCGCAAACCCTTTTCCTGCTTCCCCTGCTCTAGCCGCTTCAATTGATGCGTTCAGGGCTAATAAGTCCGTTTGTTCCGCCATTTTATGAATAACGACAACGAATTTCTTAATCGCTGCTGCATCCGCACTAACTTGCTGTATAACAGCTTTTAATTGACCAAAATCGTACTCATATGTTTCAACCGTTCGAATTAAATCAGTTGTTTTTCTTTCTCCAGCAGCTGCAGTCTGTGCCATTATTTCCTGGCTCTGTGAAACTTCCTCCATATTTGCCGTCATTTCTAACAGCTTTCTATGCATAGAGTGAAAGGATGTGATGGATGATTCAGAGCTGCTTGCAGTTTGCTCTGCTCCTTCTTTTACCGCCTTAACTGCTTCCACTAAATCATTACTTGAAGCTAGGGTAGTTGTTGATGATTGTTGTAATGCACTTCCCTTGTTCTCCAGCTGTATCGTCGTATCCTTTAATTCGGTTAGCATCTCTCGAATACTATGCACCATGGCTGTATAGCTTGTGTACAATGACGTAATTTCTGGGATTGTCGTATCAACCTTTTCAGGTAGCGTCCATTTTCCCTCAAGAACTCCTCGCATCGTCTTTTGAAGCTGTGCTAAAGGCGTTGTCATACTTCGAACAAAAAACACAACAACTACCGTTGCCAAAACGATTAATCCTGTGGCGATGAAAAATGTAAATCGGGCCATATCATTTATCGCTTGCATATATGTATGAGTGGGAACGGCAAGCACGTATATCCCATTAACATCTGCCATTTTCCGAAATGCAAACGTATAATCCTTCTCACCTATTTGGGCATGTAGAATACCAGCTCCAGCCTCTGTTATTTTATTTATAATCGAATTAGGAAGTTTTGGTGCTTCTTGATTATTTACCAAAAATGGGGTCGCCTTTTTATTGGAGATCGAATAATAAGAAGAGGTCATCCCTTCTGTTTTTAATTTTTCCTGTTGGGAGCGAATGTTCCTTTCTAGCTCCTGCATAAAATAAGCTTCATCACTGACATATAAAAACTTTAGATTTTCTGCAATGTGTCCCATCAACTCTACTTCTCGAACTAATCGATTCTCCACTTTTTCAACTGTCAGCGTTTTTGCTTTAGTATAATATACAGCTCCAACGATTCCGACAGATAAGATAATCGATAAAGTAAAAAGAATGAGCAAGCGCATCCGTATAGATAGATGCTTTTTCGTATAATTCGAAGCACGTTTAATTGCCTTACTCTTTTTGTCTTGTACTTTATTCTTTTTAGTCACCTTCCGCCCTCCCGAATAGTACAATATACCCATTCTTATTGTACCATCCCACTGTGAAGCTTCTGTAAATTCAATGTGAAGTTTGATTTACAGTGGTGAGAGTCAAGCGGGACCGATTTTCTATTTTACTGAACAAGCACGACAAAGGTATAGGATGCTTCTCCTGCTTTCCATGTAGCAAACACTTCAATAATATGAGTACCCGTTTCCACTGGGAGTGTTAATTCATTCTGATCCACCTCAAGCGTTCCCGAACGCGTCTCTTCCCATAGATAGGCTTCTATTTCCGGTTCAGATTGATCGGTAAACAGAATGCTGGCAGATTCACCTGCAGGAACGACGACAGCATCCATGTTAGCAGCGATTTGAAAAGGAGCCGCAGCATCAGCGACAACATGTTGATTTCCATATTGCCATTTATATGAACCTCGCTGTGCCTCAATTGTTATTTCATTAATCTTTACTTGCATGTGAGGCGGTTCCTTTTGTTCCCCCTCCAGCTTGCACCCTACGGCTATTAACATCACAACAATTAATAAAAACGACAATTTAAAAAGATTGTGTTTCATGATGATGCCTCCTTTAAAGTTAGACGAAAAGAATCTCGTACTTTGTTTCATTTTACTCACTAAAAGAAAAAAGCCACCCACTAAGTCCACTGAAGACTTATAGGCAGCTTTATTTAGAAAGTGCTTTTACACCATTACTTTACAAATATCATTTGTAAATTCTACTGGATCAACTACTGGTAGCCCTTCAATGAGCAATGCTTGGTTGTAAAGCAAACCAGTATACAAAGCAAATTTTTCTTTATCCTTCTCAAAGGCCGTTTTCAATGATTGATATACCTCATGGTCAATATTGATTTCCAATACTTTATCCGCTTTAACCTGTTGGTTATTTGGCATCGCATTCAGTACTTTCTCCATTTCCAATGAAATTTCTCCATCGGTTGAAAGACAAACAGGATGCGACTTTAGACGTTTGGATACTTTTACTTCCTTCACCTTGCCATCAAGCAGCTTTTTCATTTCGGCAAATAAATCCTTTTGTGCATCTGCTTCCGCTTCTGCTTTTTTATTTTCCTCTGACATGTCAATGCCTAAATCTCCACTAGATACGGAACGGAATTCCTTGTCCTTATATTGCATTAGCATTTTAATGGCAAACTCATCTACTTCGTCGGTAAAGTATAAAATCTCGTATCCTTTATCCGCAACAAGCTCTGTTTGTGGCAGCTTCTCAATACGGTCATTTGATTCACCGGCAGCATAATAAATATATTTTTGTTCTTCTGGCATTCTAGAAACATATTCGTCGAGGGAAACTAATTTCTTTTCCGTCGAAGAGTAGAAAAGCAGCAAATCCTGTAGCGTTTCCTTATTCGCACCAAACTCACTATACACCCCATACTTTAGCTGGCGACCAAAGGATTGATAAAATGTTTCATAGCTTTCTCGCTCATCTCGAAGAAGCTGTAGTAGCTGTTGCTTAATTTTTTTCGTTATATTTTTAGCAATTAGCTTTAGCTGACGGTCATGCTGCAGCATTTCACGCGAGATATTTAAGGAGAGATCCTCAGAATCTACCATTCCTTTTACAAAGCTAAAGTAATCCGGTAATAGCTCCGGACTTTTCTCCATGATTAATACACCATTGGAGTAGAGCTCCAGACCTTTTTCATATTCCGCAGTATAGTAATCGTACGGGGTGCTTTCAGGAATAAACAAGATTGCATTATAGCGTATATTTCCGTCTACTTTTATATGGATATGCTTTAATGGCTTATCAAAGCCATAGCGCTTTTCCTGGTAAAAATGCGCATAATCCGCATCTGTCAGTTCATCCTTATTCTTTCTCCAAATCGGCACCATGCTGTTAATCGTTTCTTCTTCAACGAAGTCCACATAGTCTTCGCTTCCTTCTTCTTTTGGCTTGCTTTTCGTTACGTCCATTTTAATTGGGTAGCGAATGAAATCAGAGTACTTTTTAATGATTTCCTGAAGTCGATATTCATCTAAATAATCATCATAATTTTCATCTTCGTTGTTTTCCATGATTTTTAAAATAATTTCTGTTCCGACATCCTGCTTTTCATGGGCAGTAATCGTATAGCCGTCTGCTCCCTTTGACTCCCACTTATAGCCTTCTTCACTGCCAAGCGCTCGACTATACACTGTTACAACATCAGCAACCATGAAGGCCGCATAAAATCCAACCCCAAACTGCCCAATTATATCGTGACCGTCTTTGCTTTCATTTTCGTTTTTAAAAGCTAAAGAACCACTTTTGGCGATTACACCTAGATTGCTTTCTAGCTCTTCCTTTGTCATCCCAATACCTGTATCTTTAATTGTTAATGTTCGGTTTTCCTTGTCCGATACAATTTTTATATAGTAATCATCCTTATTAAAGATTAATGAATCATCTGTCAAAGCCTTATAATAAATTTTATCTATCGCGTCGCTCGCATTCGATATAAGTTCTCTTAAGAACACTTCCTTCTGTGAATAAATCGAATTAATCATCATTTCGAGCAAACGCTTCGATTCTGCTTTAAATTGTTTTTTAGCCAATGTAATATCTCCTTTCTTTATTGAGGGCTCGTTTCCATTTTAGCACTCTCTATCACAGAGTGCTAACCCAATACATTAAATACCATATTCATGAGAAGCTGTCAATCGTTCGACTCTATATCC
The DNA here is from genome assembly GCF_036409425.1 of Virgibacillus sp. MG-45. Classification (NCBI taxonomy): domain Bacteria; kingdom Bacillati; phylum Bacillota; class Bacilli; order Caryophanales; family Bacillaceae; genus Virgibacillus; species Virgibacillus sp. MG-45. The sequence goes on from NZ_JAXOFU010000003.1 coordinate 4,543, forward strand.
TTGTTTATTAAATGCAATGGATAAAACAAAAAACGGACAATCGCATTCATTGTCCGTGTGCTGCATATTATTCTTCTTAACTGTCTGTCTTTAGCTTCCGGAATACAAAGAAAAAATATAACGAACCGACCAAGTATAAGCAGGCCGTAATCGAAAAGATATGTGCATAGCCCCAATAAGCGCCATAATGTAATACAATCGTTGTGGAAACTGGCCCCATAAATGCCCACCCGAGCTGGAATACCATTTGATTCACTGAATTAGCAAGTCCCTTCATCGAATCATCAACCTTCGACATCATGAGGGAAGCTTGAATCGGGTTACCTGCATTCATTAATGCCTGACGAAATAAAAAACCGAGCCCTGCTAGCCATAAATTTTGCGTAAAGGCAGTTAAGAGCAGGAATGGCAAGGATGAAAGCTGTAAATAAACAACTGCACGGACTTCCCCAACCCTTTGCACAACGAGCGGACCAATAAACATTGCTACTGCAGTTGCTGCCTGCCCTAGAGAAATAATAACACCGATCATGGAATTAGAGGCCTGAAAGCGATCTGCAAAATATAAGTTTAAATAAGGAATAACGAGCCCACTTCCAAAGCCTATTAATAGCTGTGCTAATGCAAAAAGGGCAATAATTTTAATACCAGCCTTATTTGCTTTGAAAAATAACACCGGAGCAACTTTTACATTCGCATCCTTTTGTTTCACTGGTCTTCTTTCTACCATTTTTGTAATTGGGAAAAAAGCAACTAAATAGAACACACTACCAATAATTAAGGTGATACGTATACTCATTAATTCCGTGGTGACCAATGAAAACAGATCTGTTAATACACCACCAAGTATGCTTCCAATGACATTAGCAGCTGTTATCAATGCTGCATGTAAGCTAAAAAGATGCACCCGTTGCTTCGGATTTGAATTTTCAGCTAGCCACGGAATCGTCGATACTTGAAGAAATGCCGTAAAAATACCAGTTGCAAATCCTGTCGCAAGTAATAACGATGTAGGCTCAACAACACTGCGTAGAATTAAAATAATACCGGATCCAAATATGCCAAATAGCATGACCCGTTTTCTACCTAGGCGATCACTCATAATCCCTGCTGGCACAAGAATAATTGCTGTTGCTAGTGCAGTAAGCGCAATAACTTGCCCATTTACATCCTGATTTAAACCAAGCGCCCGAATATAAAAGTTATAAATAACCATAAACATTCCCATTCCAATTTGGGAAAAGATATTCGCAGCGATTGCTAATTTAATATTTTGATTATACGATTTAAACTGATTTGACCATTCATGAAAAAAGGCCACGCTATTCCCTACCTTTAATATTCAATTACACAATACTTCGTGTCCCTAAGTATATTAGACCCATTCGCTAAAAAAGTAAATAGGTAAGCGAAAGCATATTTACAACTTTCTTAAACAACAAAAAACCCTAGCTTATAAAAGCTAGGGCGACATATTAGTAATTAATAAATGGTATCCATGCGATTTTCTTCCTCTAAAAACTTCACAAAATGTTGCATCGCTTGCACTGGTTGCCCTTTTACAAGCGCAACATATTTATCTTTGGAATGTTCAGGGGCAGCATCACTGCTAGTAATCCGCTTGATCATATAGTCTCTGCTTTGCTTATGAATTTCTTTTTTATGATACTTTGCTTCCTTCGACAAAGCAAAGCCTACCGCTCCAAGCACCGCAAATACAACAAGACTTACGACATTTGAGCTTTCTGGCATGAAAAACAATAAAAAGATAAGGTTAACAACAGAAACACTAATTAATGGCAAGGACCACAGCGCATATTTAGAAGCTTTCTTCGCCAATGGAGCAATCGTTTCATTTAACTTTTCAAGCTCCCTTTTTATGAACAACGGCATATCCCCCATAAATAAATTCATACGATCCCTTCCTTTCATTTATATCCTATTTTAAAAAAAGCGAGATCTTTACCATATCGGCAAAGGTCTCGCTGAACAAGTTCATGTTTAATAAAGCCGATGGAGAATCTCCATGTAATGACGACTTTATTTTGGAATGGGCTAGCCACTCCAATGCTACTCCCCTTTGAAGCACTTTTATTTTCATGTTAATTATATCACATATGATGTTTTGTTACAAAAAAGAGCGATCACAAGTTTTGAATAAATAAACGGATAACATCAGCTCCACCAATAAATGTTCCGATCGAGCTTCCAACGTTCGCTAGCACAACAACTAAGAGCACACGCGTAACCTTATTGTTCCAAAAACCCTTTAAGCTAAAAACATCTTCTGATAATGTATCAAAGTCTTTAACACTTGGACGGCGCATATACGCTTGCACAAAGCCGGCAAACCATCCTGCAGCAAGCAGTGGGTTAAGCGATGTTAATGGAGCTGCCAAAAAAGCCGTTAACACAGCGAGTGGATGACCAAAAGCAAGTGCCGTACCAATCGCGGAAAAGGACCCATTCCATAAAATCCAACTTATTGTCTGCTGTATACCTGCTGTTGGATTTGCGAAAAATGTGTACGCAATAATTGCCAAAATAAAGATTGGAATCGACCAACCAATAATTTTAGGAAGCTTCGATTTAGGCGGAAGCTCTGACAAGCGCTCTAAATCATGTGAATGATGGATTTGCTTTGTAATCCCTGGAACATGCGCAGCACCGAGCACAGCAACAACTTTATTACCTGGCGCTTCTTTTATTTTTTGCGCCAGATACTGATCGCGTTCATCAATTAACGGTGTTTTTAGTCTCGGAAAATGCGTCGTAAACTCCTGAAGCATGGAGTCAATCATATCCTGTGATTTCATTTTTTCCAGCTCTTCTTCAGAAATAGTTTCTCTACTAAAAATACCCGCCACTACCTGTGTTAGGAGCATCGCCTTTCCTTTCCAGCCAAGATTGCCCCAAATACGTGAAAAGGTAATCTGAATATTACGATCCGCGAGCACTAAATCGGCACCAATTTGCTCGGCTGAATCAATGCCTTGAATCATTTCCTGTCCAGGACTAATGCCAAATTGCTTTGCCATTCTTCTTTGAAAGGACGATATCGCTAAATTCATTAATAGCAAGGTTGCTTTCTTATCCTTAATGATTTGAAAAATATCGGTATCCTTCCACCTGTTTCCTTCTCGAATCGATTGATATCTTTGATCATCAAGCTCCACACAAACGGTGTCCGGCCTTTCTTTTTCGATTATTTCCTTTACTTCATCCGCACTATGCTTCGATACGTGTGCAGTTCCTACTAGAATATATTCTTTATCATTTATATGTAGACGTGTAATATGTTGTTCGGACATAAACGACCTTCCTTAATCATCGCAATATCGATGCAAATTATTCATTTTAATATACGTTTCATTTTATTGTATTCATATTATCCATAATAAACTACTCGGCTGTAAAATTGTAGCGATTTTACGATCCCACGCAAAAATCATTTACGTACGGAGTTACTTTCATTGTGACTTTTCCTATGAAAAAGGTAAAATAAGAGTAAGTAATCCATTTAAAGGAGTAATTCATTTGGAGACTGGGACTTTAATATTTTTATTTGCTACCATGCTAATCATTGGTGTGCTTGCCGCTCGATTCTCTTCTCGCTTAGGTTTACCTTCACTCGTATTATTCTTAGTAGCTGGAATGGTTTTAAATAGATTCATATATTTTGACAATGCTTCCTTTGCTCAATTTGTTGGGATTATGGCTTTAATTATCATTTTATTTGATGGTGGAACACAAACCAAATGGGAAAATATGCGTCCTGTTGTCGGTACCGCAGGAATTTTAGCAACACTAGGCGTATTGTTAACAACGGTTATTACTGGAATCGCCGCCACCTATATATTGCAGCTTTCCTTATTAGAAGGATTGTTATTTGGAGCCATCGTTGGATCAACAGATGCTGCTGCTGTTTTTGCTGTGCTTGGGAATAAAAATATTAAGAAAAAGCTCACGGCAACATTAGAAGCTGAATCAGGCTCAAACGATCCAATGGCCGTATTTTTAACGATTGCATTGATTGAAATGATTCAAGTTCCTTCGACATCGGTCTGGGATACCATTGGTTTTTTCTTTCTTCAAATGATACTCGGTCTTGTATTAGGTGTTATATTAGGTAAAACGACTATCTTTATCATTAACAATATTAAACTCGATACTGCAGGACTTTATCCTGTATTAGCGATGAGTGCTGCCATCTTCACGTACGCACTTACCGATTATTTAAATGGAAGTGGCTTACTCGCTGTTTATGTCATGGCAATCTTTGTGGGGAATAGCGATTTAATGCATCGCTTTTCGATTTTACGTTTCAATGAAGGCTTTGCATGGATGATGCAAATCGTAATGTTTATTATCTTAGGATTACTCGTTTTTCCGAATCAGTTAATTCATGTTTTCTGGCAAGGAATTATTCTCGCAGCTATTCTCACGTTAATCGCTCGCCCAGCAGCTGTATTTATTTGCATGCTATTTTCTAAATACCATGTGAAGGAAAAGTTATTTATCTCATGGGCTGGATTAAAAGGAGCTGTTCCAATCGTTCTAGCCACCTATCCAATTATTGCAGGGGTTGAAAGCAGTCAGCTAATCTTTAATGCGGTGTTTTTCGTTGTGCTCATTTCCGCTTTAGTGCAAGGAAGCACATTATCATGGCTCGCGGCAAAATTAAAGCTGACAAGTGATCGAAAAGAAAATCGAACCTCTAGCTTTGAATTAATCAACCTTGGAAAAACCGATTCAGAAATAATGGAGGTAACCATTACCGATAGCTCCCCTGCAGTGAATACATCATTAACCGATTTAGAGCTTCCAACTAATACACTTATTATCGGTGTGATTCGGGAAGACAAGCTACTTACCCCGACAGGAAGCACGATCCTTCAAGATGAAGATACGTTATTCGTCCTTGGAAATAAACAAAGCCGTGAAAAAGCCAAGGTAGTATTGTTAGGAAAGCCTCAAAAAAGGCGAAAACAAACATAATAGAGATGACAAGAGCTCCCCTCAAACAGCTTTAACGATTTGTTGGGGGCTTTTTCTGTATTACGATTCAAAATAGTGTATGTTATAATTATGTGAAACTTCAAACAGCTAAGAAATCTACATGATTATCCATTAAACCTTAAAGAAATAAAGAGGTGAATATCCGTTGTTACATGAAATGAATCTCGAAGAAGCCTTTTTTTTCAAGCAATTAGAGCCTATTGGCGAAGACGTCAAACGATTTATTTATACATATGTTGGAAACAAAGGAAAAATGGAAGCGATATTCCAAGAGACAGTACAAGTAGCGTTTAAAAAACTACAGAAACAAGACTTTTCCGCTTCCTTTCGTTCCGTCATTTTTCAAATTGCTTTCAAGCAGTGTAAACAAGCTCAACGGCTCCCTATACAGCAACGAATCCTCTCCAATGAAAAGCAAGCTTCATCCTCCATTCCGTTTCCTCCTGTCTTTACACAACAGCAAAAAGACGTAAAGGAAATATTGGAGCTCTCACCGATGAAACGAGCTATTATTCTCCTGCATTACATATATCGTTTTAATTTAACTGAAGTAAGTAAAATAGTTAACCTAAAGCTGGAAGCAGCAGAAAAACAGCTTGCACTTGTGGACGAGAAAGCAATTGCCATGGATCAATTAACGAAAGATGACTTCTATAGCTTTCTTGGAAATGAAGCCTATTTTACGAAGGCAGATTTTGATCGCTTCATCGAAAAAAATCGCCAGCAAAAACAAACAACAAGGATAGCCAGATCAAAAGCCCTTGTTGGCATTGGTGCACTTGTTTTACTATTCGTTGCCATGAAACTCATGCTAGAAAACCCTGCTGATAATGCTTCTAAGAAAGAAGAACAACCAGAAGAACAAGAAGAGACGATTGTCGAAGAGCAAGGTACATACCAACATGAAAATCAACAAGTGGAATTATTGTTTAGTAAAGTAAACTCTAGAAAACAAGTGGATGATTTTTTCTATTCTACAACTGCTGGACTACGCGAGGCAGAGCAAGCAGGACAAGTTGCGCCTTCTAATCAAACCTATCAACTAGCCGAAAATGTTTCGCTTACCATTGAAAAGACCTGGTCTAATTCGATAGAAACATTGGTTTACTATAGTATTGACGTACCAGAGGAACAGTTTGTATCTAACGAATTCCTAACCATTGATTTTCTCTCAGAAGAAAGCATGAATAGTTCCTTTGATTTTTTCTCACGATTTGGAGATGAGCTTGGTGTTGTTTTTGAAGATCGATTATACGGGGTGTTGCGTGGATCGATTTCACAGGATGAAGCGCCAATGGTAAAACGAGATGAATTAATTGTCACGGATATCTTCATTGATTATTTTGGTAGGAGTATGGAAGCGGCGGATGTCGAATTTCCGATTTTTTTTGATCGGAAACAGCAGCATATTGAAAAAATCGCCATTAATCAATCACTCACTCGTGAAGACGTTACTTTTCATTTAGAGTCGCTTGATTTAGGCTTATCAGAAATAATCGTACATGGAACAATTGAAAAGCCAGCTAATATGACGGTAAATTATATCCATGCTAACTTGCGCAATCTGAATAATAGTCATATTTTCAGTTATGATGTTCGGTATAACTACCGAATGGACAATAATCACGTACAGTTATTCTTCTCTCCACTATTATCGAGAGCTGAGGAAGCGGATGTAGATATCCACACGCTGGATCTTCAAAGTGACGAATCAATGCAATTTTCTGTTGATGTATCGGACTATAACGATATCGTGGCAACGAAGGAACTCCCTTATACCGCTAAAAAGGAAGAAAAGCTATTTGAAGTGAAAAATAAAGCACTCTCCGTTCATTCCTTTGTTTATAAAGAATCTGGTTTAGACGTATCGTTCAAATTCGATACGACCGGAAAAAGTAAAGTGGAGCTTATAGAGCAAATTATGCCTGCTTATCCGTTTCACCAAGAAGAGGATATCCCAATGACCTTACAAACCGCAAACGAAAAAGGAGAACGGGTCAACCCAAGTCAGGTAGATTCAGTCTATCGCAGCAGTTCATTTGTAGACATTAGCTATGACCGAGCATTTGTCGAAAAAGCAAATACCTTACACTTTACGTTAAGCAATTTATTATTTTCCTATATTAATGAAGTGGAAACTTTTCGCATTGCAATTCCCGAGGAAGCCGCTGCAAAATACCCTAAAATCAATGAGGAATAAAGGATTTGTCAAAGAGGAGCAGGAAAAAACCTGCTCCTCGTTTTAAATGAACCTTTTTAAAGTGGGCGTGTTCATATCAAGTTACTTACTGGATAAAAGCTGGCGATTCATTTTATGTCCATCATACGTGAACTGCACAGACCTGCCTTCTACATGCGTTTCCAGATGAACGACGCGCCCCCACAGCTGATAAATGTATGGCAACACCTTTTCTAAATAACTAAGATCTAGCTCCATTCCCTCGTAGCGATGCTCTAAATAAAGCTCTCCATTCCGCATATAATCCCCATCAACGACGACGATATAGGGAAATCCCCCATTCACACGCATGGAAACAAGCTGATCTCGAACATGTGTATAATCCTTATCGGTAATGCGATACATATTCCCTTGCTTCTCAAACAAATACAAATCTTCGCGTGCTACAAGCTCCTTTGTTAAATAATTGCGGATAAAGGAAATATCGGAATCAATCTCACGCACTTCAAATATCTTTTCACGTCCAGATCCTTGCTCAACACCGCGCTCTTGCATCTCTTTTGTTGGTTCATTATAGCGCGCCTCAATATCCTCAAATATTTTTAGCCCTAAATAATACGGATTAATTTGCTTTTTCGATGGCTGCACGACATTCGCATTTAATTTGGCGAATTCAACCACTTCATCAGGGGTTAAATCCATCTCACGCAGGATGCGTTGATGCCAGTAGGAAGCCCAGCCTTCGTTCATGATTTTTGTTTCGAGCTGCGGCCAGAAATAAAGCATTTCTTCACGCATCATCGTTAAAATATCACATTGCCAGTCTTCAAGCTCCTGACTATATTGTTCAATAAATAATAATAAATCCTTTTCTGGTTGTGGAGGAATGTGACGCCGTTTTTGCTTTTTCGGCTTTTGATCGGTTGCTTTTTGATCTAGCTTCCATAAATCGTCATATGGTGTTACCTTCTTCTCCTCCGGCTCCACTTCATCCCATGCTTCACGCTGTAATTGCGGTCTTGTGATGGACGGGTCGATGTGTTCTTGAATGGATAATACGGCGTCTAGAAAGCGTTCTACCTCCTCCTTGCCATGGACTAGTTCATAATGGGCAATTCGCTCTGCCGTCGCTGTCATACTTTCTACCATATCACGCCTCGTATTGGAAAATCGGACATTGTTTTTGAAAAAATCACAATGCGCTAGGACATGCGCAATAATTAACTTATTTTGAATCAACGTGTTTGTATCCAGCAAAAATGCATAGCATGGATTTGAATTAATAACTAACTCATAAATTTGGCTTAATCCAAGGTCATAATGTAGCTTCATCTTATGAAATTGCTTTCCAAAGCTCCAATGTGTGAATCGAGTAGGCATGCCATAAGCGCCAAATGTGTAGATAATTTCCGCAGGACACACTTCATAGCGCATTGGATAAAAATCTAATCCAAAGCCTGATGCGATTTCTGTTATTTCGCCAATTGCCTGCTCGAGCTCCTTTGTATCTGTCAATGTGATCCCTCCAGAATTCCTTTCTATAGTTTATGAAACAGGACTAGAATGTTGACCTTGATTTCAATAAGAAAAGCGCAAGCAACCGGTTAGCAACGTATAAACTGGAGCACTTCGCAATGAGATAAAGACGATTGAAATCAAACAATTTCGGTATGTTTCCTTTTTTAAAGGAGAATCTAATAGGAGGAGGGATTATGATGGAACACCAATTTTTATCGATTGAACAACTAGATCAACAGCTTAAACAATGGAATGGGAAGCATATAAAAATTGAAAAAATCGAACTAACCGATAAGGACGAAATTCATATGAACCTGACAGATATTGCCTATGAAAGCCATACACGTAGATTGGATCAGTATGAAGCAATGCATACACTTATCTTAAATGGAGAAGGTGAAATTCAGTCATCACAAGGCTATCAGCCGCTACCAGACGCAAGCTATGAAATCCCACTAGAAGACACATCGTTATATGAGTTTGATGGAGAACAATTTCTCCTTACTACGGATCGAGGTGTTTATCGGATTTCCCTAGAATCATAATAGTAAAGCGACAAGAGTGAGAATTAGAAGATCACTTTTTCTTTATGCGAGGCTTCGTTACCAAAGCGTTCCTAGTCCATTGAGAACGGCAGACTAAAGCCGCTACGTCCTGTACGTCGAAAAACAAACTCGGAAAAGCTTTCTTTTCCGAGTTTGTTGAGGCCGACTTGATTCAAATGCGCTTATTTAGTCCTATACGTGCACCTTTTCTTTTCTAAAAAATGCTTTCATTGCTTCATACACATCGCGCTTTTCTTTTAAAATATGCCGTCTAAATTTTGGATCGTCAATTTCTTGGAACGTTTTCATTAGGATGGAGTAGCGATTATAAGTGTTTACTTCGCCATAGCCAAACATATTGGCCACCTGTAAAATTTCATGCACTAGCTCTAAGCTTTTCGAGTTATCAGAGGTAAAATTTTCTCCATCTGAAAAATGAAAAGGATAAATATTATAACGGGAAGGCGTATATTTTTCCTCAATTAACTCCAATGCTTTTTTGTAGGCAGAGGAGCATATCGTTCCACCGCTTTCTCCTTTGGCAAAAAAGTCTTCCTCTGACACAACCTTCGCTTCCGTATGATGGGCAATAAAGACAATTTCCACAGATTGATATTTCGAACGTAAAAAGCGTGTCGTCCAGAAAAAGAAGCTTCTTGCGAGATACTTAGCAAACGGCCCCATCGAGGCGCTCGTATCCATCATTGCTAATACAACTGCATTCGATTCTGGATTAATTACATCATTCCACGTTTTAAAGCGCAAATCATCATTATAAATCGGTGTTATCGATGGGCGTCCTTCTGTTGCATTTCGTTTTAATGCTGTCAAAATGGTTCGTTTTTTATCGACATTTCCCATTAAACCTTTTTTACGAACATCATTAAATTCAACTTTTTCAACCGTCACCTCGGCATTTTCTTTTTCTTGGAGATTAGGTAGCTCTAACGATTTAAACAATTCTTCCTCTAGCTCCGCTAACGATACATCTGCTTCATAATAATCACTGCCTGGCTGGTTTCCCCCTTCTCCTTCACCTGCGCCTCCAGCACCTTTGCTTTCATTGCTCGGCGCTCGTGCGATGACATCTCCTACTTGGCTATCTCCATCTCCCTGTCCTACATGCTTTGATTTATCGTAGTTATACCGAATTTTATATTCATCTAAAGAACGAATCGGGATTTTGATGACATCTCGACCATTTGACAAAATAATACTTTCTTCTGTAATGAGATCTGGAAGATTATTTTTCATCGCGTCCTTCACTTTATCCATATGACGCTGCTGATCCTGAAACCCTTTTCGATGGAGAGACCAGTCTTCCTTGGAAACAACAAAACTTCCATTCTCCTCCTGCATACCATCCCCACCTTCTATATTTTATAAACCAACATCATTTCCGCTTTCCAATATTATATGCCAGTATGAACAAGTTCGTTTGCTTTAAACGATTAGTTCCGATAGCAGCCTAGAAACGAACCGCCATATCCTTTGGATACGGCGGTCAGTTATTTTCATTATCGATTCAGCAAGCTTCCAACATATCGCAACAGCTCATTTGCGGAAACGGAGTTATAACCATATTCATCAATTAATCTTGCAACAACCTCATTAATTTTCTTTAATTGCTGTTCATCCGGTGTTTTAGAAGAAGTCGTTATTTTTACGATATCCTTTAAATCGGCGAAAAGCTTTTTCTGAATCGCTTCTCGCAACCGATCATGAGAATTATAATTAAAGCTTTTTCCTTTTCTTGCAAAAGCCGAAATGGAAATGAGAATTTCTTCTCGAAAGGATCGTTTTGCATTTTCTGAAATACCGATCTGTTCTTCAATAGAACGCATGAGCTTTTCATCTGGTTGCATTTCTTCTCCTGTTAATGGGTCCTTTAGTTTATTTTTATTACAATACGCTTCTACATTATCAAGATAATTATCCATCAACGTCTTTGCAGATTCTTCATAAGAATAGACAAATGCTTTCTGTACTTCTTTTTTCGCTATTTCATCATACTCCTTACGTGCAACGGAAATATAATTCATATACCTTTCTTTATCCTCCGCTGAAATAGAAGGGTGCTGATCAAGTCCATCCTTCAGGGAACGAAGCACATCAAGGGCATTTATAGCTGGAACGTCCTTCCTAATAATCGTTGATGATATCCGATTAATTACATAACGCGGATCAATACCGTGCATCCCTTCATCAGGAAATTCTTTTTTCAGCTCATCTACGTCGATTTGGTTATAGCCTTCTACATGCTCCCCATCATAGAGACGCATTTTTTTCACAATATCGACGCCGTTTTTCTTCGATTCCTGTAAGCGTGTTAAAATAGTAAAAATAGCTGCAACACGCAATGCATGTGGTGCAATATGCACATGGGCCATATCACTTTGTTGAATCATTTTTTTATAAATTCTTTCTTCCTCACTTACTCGTAGATTATAAGGAATCGGCATTACAATAATGCGCGAATGAAGCGCCTCATTCTTTTTATTAGAAATAAATGCGCGATACTCGGCTTCATTCGTGTGCGCAATAATTAATTCATCTGCTGAGATTAGTGCAAATCTACCTGCTTTGAAATTCCCCTCCTGTGTTAAGGAAAGTAAGTGCCACAGAAACTTCTCATCGCATTTAAGCATTTCCTGGAATTCCATCATTCCACGATTCGCCTTATTCAACTCCCCATCAAATCGATATGCCCGTGGATCAGATTCCGAGCCATAATCTGCGATGGTAGAAAAATCAATACTCCCGGTTAAGTCTGCGATGTCCTGTGATTTTGGGTCAGAAGGACTAAAGGTACCGATTCCGACGCGCTTATCCTCGGACAAAAAAATTCGCTCTACTTCAACATCTTCAATTCTGCCTCCATATTCCTTCTCTAACCGCATTGTATTTAATGGAGACAAGCTGCCTTCAATACGAATTCCATACTCCTGATAAAAATCCGCTCGCAAATGATGTGGAATGAGATGGAGTGGATCTTCATGCATCGGACAGCCTTTGATTGCAAAAACAGCACCTTCGTCCGTTCTCGTATATTGTTCTAACCCCCGTTTAAGCATCGTTACAATGGTCGATTTACCTCCACTTACTGGCCCCATCAATAACAGAATCCGCTTCCGAACATCTAGCCGTTTAGCTGCTGGATGAAAATACTCTTCCACTAAGTTTTCAATAGAGGCCTCAAGTCCAAAAATTTCATCCCCAAAGAAATCATATACACGTCTACCGTCCTTCTCCTTCACTCCTGCACTTTTTATCATGTTGTACACACGTGAGTGAGCTGTCTGGGCAACTTCTGGTCGTTGTTTTATGATTTGAAGATACTCCGCAAACGTTCCTTCCCACTTTAGCTGCTGTTCTTCCTCCCGATAGCTCTTCACCTTATTAAGAATATCCATGCTTTTCCCTCCATGTAGTTTGCGGTTTCTTATAATCTATGCTGCGGGCGAAATAATGATTCTTTTCACTCTAAATTCTGTCTATTTTTTTACATAAAATAAGTACTTTTGACTTAATTTACAAAACAATAGTAAACTATCATTGACATTACTCGACAACAACTTACAATAATAATAGGATAATAGTAAGATAAACCGCATTCGAACTAATCTAAATTTACTAGAACTTTACTCACGTATTGGGATTTTTATTAAAACAAAATGGAGATGATACGATGGCAAGTGAAAATGGAAAAAAGCCAAATTGGTTTAAAAATGTTCTGTCTGGTCAAAACCAACCAGATTTGGAAGCACATATTGAAGCGATTGATAAAAGAAGTGTTAGTGAAGAAAATATCGATCCTGCAAATGAAGCAGTAGAAACTGTGGAGACACCAACACAGCCGCAATCTTTCAATTTGCTTTCAAAAGACAAGCAAGATAAAGTATCTCTTGATTTAATAGTATCTTTAGAAAACATGCTGAAGGACCGTCAACTTATTTTATATAAAGTGAACGAGTTACAGGATCAAGTAGGGGCTGCTAATGAAACGATTCAGCGATACATAGAAGACAAAAGAAAGACCGATTTGTTAATACTGAAAAAGAATGAAGAACTCGAAGATGTGGAAGATAAGCTGACAAGAAAGCAAATGAGCTATGATCAGCTTCTTGAAGATTATAAATCATATCAAAGCGCAGCTCGAACCGATTTCGATCAACTTTCAAGCCAACTTGAACAAACAAAAGCAAAATACGATAAATTAAATGAAGAGACGACAAATTCACAGTATGAAAGCATGATAAAAATTAAGCAACTGGAAGAAAACATCCGTAGTCTTGAAGTCGAAAACCAAAATTATCGGGAGCAATACGAGAGAATTAATCAGGAAAAAGCAGAGCTCATGAAAACAATAAACGATTTTACAGAGCGAATGTCTATTTCTTTCTCACCGTTCGCTAAAGCTTCCGATACAACTGATGAGTAATGATTGATAAGAAAGAACCTGAATTACAAGCAGATCAAAAAACGATGACTTTCTTCCATTTTCTAATGCTTGAGCTATTGTCCATTGAAATAACAGCAGAAAAAGCTTACTTACGTGTTTGTATAATTATTGATCAACGAAAAGAATACATGTGGGAGATTGACCTTACGACTGCAGAATATCTGAAGCGTTTGATTAACTCCGATGATCACTATAAATATCGAATTTCTTTACAGTCAAGTAAGCTTGAAAGCAAAAACCAGCATGTAGGTATATTAACGCAAACCTTTCGCGATGAAAGTAAGCGTATCCTTTTTCCATGCTCGAAAGCCTTTGTACAGCAATTACAATATTTGAAGGATATTAAAACCGAAGAAGCACTGCAGGACGCTGCCTTTTTATCGTTACCGAGCCGTGGAGATATTAAATCGGAAATGGAAGAAGTCTTATCCATTCCCTCGCGAAAAGCTCGTAAACACTCTTTAAAAGCGGTCGTCATGTTAATCACGATAGTCATGGTTGTCTTCGGGTTTTCTACCCGCGCATTTTTAAGCAAGGAATTAACGGTGGAGGCACCTAAAGTAAAGGATTCAAATTCAATTGTGAATGAAGCCGTTGTCGATAAAGCACCATTAGCAAGCACTTCTGAAGAAGAGACTGAACCACAGCAAAAAGAAGAAGTTAACACCGCTCATCAACAAAAAGAAACGATCTTGTCAGCAACGATTGAAATTAAACAGGATGTTATTTTTAATGTACCTGATGGCTATGTTGCAATTACATTCGATGATGGACCTTCAAACTATACGAAACAAATCGTCGATACATTAACATCGTATCAAGTCGGTGGGACTTTTTTCTTTACTGGACTTAATGTTTCAAAACACCCGAGTGCTGTGCGCTATGTCCATGATAATGGCTATTCAATTGGCAACCATTCCATGAATCATAAAGATTTTACAACACTGAACAAGCACAAGCAATCCGCTGAATTACTGGATGCCAATAAACTCATTGAAAAAATAACCAATGAGAAAGTTGTTCTATTTCGACCGCCATACGGGGCTAAAAATGAAGAGACAGTAAATCTTGTTAAAGCCAACAATGGAAAAGTAGTTTTATGGAATAATGATCCAGAGGATTGGAGAACAAGACAAGCTGATAAAATTCTTCAAGCTATTCAACAAACAGATGTATCTGGATCGATCATATTGCTCCATGAAACAAAGCCTGTTTTACAAGCATTGCCTGCCATTATCGAATACTTAACAGAACAGAACTTAAAGATAATTAGTTTACGCTAAAAATACAGAATGCTTAAAAAAGATTCCGGAATGTTTATTTTCATTCCAGAATTTTTTTTGTTGAAGAAATGCCTTACCTTGGATGATTGGTTTAAAATTATGATTGGTCTCTATGACGAGGTTATTGGGTTCGTTTTGGAGGAAAAGACACGGTATTGCCAATAGAAAATCAATATTTTTAACATAATAGTCTACGAGCTCATCAAAGGAATGATTTAATACATTTACCTTCCCATTTCTAGACTTTCCTCTATTTGCACTAAGAACCGTGACAAATATTGTAATTTTTCATCATTACCATCGTTTTTTATAATGGGTAATCAATAATGCAGCTTATAAGAAAATCTGTTCAACTACCGAGAAGCCAATCATATGTAGACTGAACTGTTTATTTACCCCTAAAAATACTTTCAAAAACTATTCCTAAGCATGCAGCTAAGTTCCTTTTTCTTCCGTGCATACGCATTTCTATCCAGTAAAAAATATAGAATAGCCTTCTGTGAAAGGAGGTCACTAAGTTGGATGCCAAGCGTGCGCAGGAAATTATCGCCACACCAACCTTAATTAATGTCTCGTACTATGGAATTCCTGTATTTCTAAAGGAAGTACAGCAAGACCAATCAACAGTAGTGGTTTTTCCGTTGGATGAAATGGATAGTGAACAAAATGTTGATTTAAATGGATTAGATGAACAAGGACCTTAAAAGGATGGTGGAATAACAATGAATAAACAACGAGCAGAGGAAATTGCCGCTTCTCCAGATTTAAAGCATATTACGTATAATGGAAAACGCGTTGTTATTCAGCATGTAGAAGAGCAGATAGCCCGTGTGTATTATTTAGATGATCCAGGCAACGAGTTTGATGTAGCACTCGATAAACTCGAAGAAAAACAGTAGCTCATGCTTGTACAACTTCGGTTTCTGCTTCTTCGGTAAACACAATAGAAAAAGCCCTAAGGAAATGATGATCCTTGGGGCTACACTTCACTAAACGCGAGGAAAATGACCATCAGAGGCTCTAAGGCAGGTAATGGATATTATATATACAGCATAAAGAATGTATCTGCACTAGTGACATTATTGGCTTTTAATATTCTGTTGGAAAGCTTCTATAAAAGAATGGGGCGATTCCTTAACTTGATATGAGAAAACACCTTTACTCGTATGAAGATAAAGCAGCCCATTTTCCCAACCAAATTCGCGATAGGATACATCCCAAACATCGTCTACAGAAAATGCTCTGTGTTCCGTTTCAATGCGGTCTTCATATAAATGAATTACACGGTGCTCTTCCACGTGCTTTTGTTCAACACTATTGACCTCTCGGTGAATTTTAACATAAGGCTGTATGGCAATCAAACTACACATGCGATCTCCTCCAGCTTGTTTTTAATAAGTTAACAACTCAAGCTTCTTCAGATAAAAAAGGAGGTGTCTACTCCTTTTCTTACTATAGTAGTATTTTATCATACCGAACTATCTCTATCCCATCTTCATTCATTACATCGTTTGGTATATGTTTCCATTATGCTACCAACGCTGAACAAAATAAGAAATAACGTTTGATTGGCTAATTCGCTTAAGCGTGACTTAGAATTCCAATGATTCCTTTAAGCGTATTTGTGCAAGAAGGCCAGCAAAAAAAGGTATCATTGCTACAAGTCCAATTGCCCAGCTTACTCCTAACAAATCCGCGATTACACCTGCTGCCAACGCTCCGAATGCATAGCCACTATCACGCCACATTCGATAAACCCCCATCGAAGAAGCTCGCCAAGCTGGTGCCACAATATCACCTATTGCTGCCTGTAACGTTGGATACACCATTGCCGTCCCGACTCCTAACAGAACAGCCCCCATAAACCATAACCAAAATGTATTAACAGTTAGAATAAGGAATAAGGCTATTGCTTGCAGCCACATACCACCAGTAATAAGCCGTTTTCTACCAACCCGATCGCTCCAAATTCCTGTAAACAATTGAAAGAATCCCCAAGCAGCCGGATACACCGCAATAATTGCTCCAACTTGTCCAACCGTTAAACCAACCGTAGAGAAATAAATAGGAAATAGCCCCCACGCCATCCCATCTTTAAAGTTTGTAGCCATCCCCGCAACACTAATGCTAGCTAGCTGTTTGTTTTTCCATGTTGTAAGCTTAAATACTTCCTTAGAAGATAATGTTTTATCTAATGTTGTTGTCTGGTCTTTTTTTATAAAATCGGTTGTATCTCTGACGAACATAGATAAGATAAGCCCAACGACCGCTAGTCCTAATCCGAAATAAAACGGAAAAGGATACAAGGAAATAGATGTTGCGATATACCCAGACACTGCCGCCATAATCGCAACACCGGCATACCCTGCGAACTCGTTTATGCCAACTGCTGTTCCTCTCTGTGCGGTTTTCGATAAATCAATTTTCATATTTACTGTCATTGACCAAGCGAGGCCTTGATTTATACCTAGAAAAAGGTTCGCGATAATAACCGTTGACCAATGGGATGCTCCAAGAATCAGTATTGGTACAAACAACCCGAAAACCCAACCTATCACAAGCACCTGTTTTCTCCCATAATGGTCCGCTATTTTTCCTGCAAAATAATTTACAATTGCTTTTGAAAATCCAAAGCTAATAATAAATGATAAAGAAGCACTTGTAGTAGCTAAACCAAACTTTTCTTCACCAAGCAGTGGAAGAATAGTGCGCTCCATGCCGACCATTGAGCCGACAAAAAAATTAATAACAACTAATAGCATAAAGATTCCTAGGTTTTCTTTTATTCCGATGCGCTGTTTATCCATGCTCACCCATCCCCTTTAACAAAGAAAAAGAACGACCAGCATCGTGGTGCACAGCTGTCGTTCTATTTTGCGTTACCTTCCTAAACGCGTGAAATCAGTGGTTAAACCAGTTCCCCTTGCCACTGCTTCATACCGCCTACCATGTCCTCGACCTGATAGCCAAGTGCTGTCAAAAGTCCACATGCTGCTTTACTTCGATTTCCAGATTGACAGGTTACCACATAAGTCAGCGACGCATCTAATTCATTTTTCCGCAATGCTAACTGTGCTAGCGGGATATGGATTGCGCCTGGAATTTTACCTAAAGCTACTTCTCCAGCTTCTCGAACATCAATAACGTGCACCTGCTCTCCACGCTGTAGCCGACTTGCAACCTCATTCGGCATTATCTTCTTTGTCATCTTCTTTTGCTTCCTCTCTTAAATCCAGGCATTCATGCCGCCTTTCAC
This sequence comes from Virgibacillus sp. MG-45, assembly GCF_036409425.1. NCBI lineage: Bacteria > Bacillati > Bacillota > Bacilli > Caryophanales > Bacillaceae > Virgibacillus > Virgibacillus sp. MG-45. The sequence goes on from NZ_JAXOFU010000003.1 coordinate 22,805, forward strand.
ATTGCTAATCTTTTCAAAGCCTTGCTTTTTCAAGATTTTTGCCGCCTTCATACTGCGCATCCCGCTTTGACAAATCACTACAACCTCTTTACTTTTATCTAAGTTCTTTGTCTGAGCCGATAAATTGGATAATGGGATGTTCTTGAAAGGCTTGCGATGATTCGCACGGTACTCTCCTGGTGTTCGAACATCTACAAATTGAATTTGCTTATCTTTAAATTTATTTTTCGCTTCTTGGCTTGTAATATGTTGTATACCTTTTGTTGGCATGAAACGTGTAGCAATAAAAACTACAGCTGCTATAATAATAATCCATTGAACTATATCCATTCTTCTTCTCCTCTACGTGTACGCACCTTTTTTATCAAGCAAAAATGTCGAGCCAAATTTTAATAGCAGTTCCTAAAATAAGGAGTGCTAAAAAGACTTGTAAAAACTTCGTATTTACTTTTTGACCAAATTTTGCACCTAACGGGGAAGCAATGAGACTGGCTACAATCATGATTGCTGCTGGAACATATAATATTTGCCCAGTTAATACTTTTCCTGCTGTTGATCCAATGGATGAGATAAATGTTATTGCTAGCGATGTAGCGATCGTCATCCTTGTTGGAATTTTTAAAATCACAAGCATAATTGGTACGAGGATAAATGCTCCTGCCGCCCCAACAATACCTGCGCCTATTCCCACGATTAAAGCAAAGAAAGCAGCAACCCACTTATTGAAGGTTACTTGATCAAGTGGAATATCATCCAATCCTTTTTTCGGAATGAACATCATTACAGCGGCAATTGTTGCTAATATTGCGTAGACAAAGTTAATGCCACCACTTGACATAAACTGTGAGCCATAGCCACCAATAAAACTACCCAGTAGGATAGCTGCCCCCATATAGATGATTAGTGTTTTGTTTAAATAGCCACCTTTACGATATGCCCATACTCCACCGATTGTCGCAAATAACACTTGAATCGCACTAATCCCAGATACTTCGTGGGCAGAAAAGGATGCTAATCCAAGCATTGCTGGAATATATAACAGCATTGGATATTTAATGATTGATCCACCAATACCAACCATTCCAGATATAAACGAACCAATAAATCCAATTAGGAAAATGGTGATAATAAATAATAAGCTATATTCCATCTGGGTTTTCCCCCTTCTAATTCCTGCCTGTGAAATGGCCACGATCCGCTCTCTGGCCATTATGCAAATAAGAGAGGCCCCAAAATTGGGGCTTCACTTTATTTATGCTTTTTTAATCCAAAATTTAAATACATCTGCTTCTTGCTCTTCTTTTAATATTTCATGTCCGCCAGATTTCGCCCATGCAGTTAAATCACTCTTTGAGCCTTTATCTGTTGTATGAATTTCTAACACATCACCAGAGCTAAGGTCCTCCATTGCCTTCTTTGTTCTTACGATTGGCATTGGGCATGCTAAGCCTTTGGCATCTAAAAATTTTGTTGCTTCCATTCTATATCCTCCTCAGATTATACGTTTCGCTTTGTTTTATCTAACAACGCAGGTCCATTAACCCTCTACTGCACAACGGTTTGGTCCAGTTTCCATTTCTTTTTGTTCATCTAAATCCGGGTTAATTTTACCCATGTTCGTTTTACGAATTTCTTGGTATGCATTTGGTTGTGGAGGTAGGTTTTCCGTAACCATTTTACGGAATACATCCTCGTCATCTACCTGCAAGCCAGAATTTTTCGCATACAAATCACCTAAACGAGCAGCGACACGTCCGCCTTCCCCTAGCTCCTCTGGGAAAGAGTAGTGTGCTGGTAGAACAATTAAGTCATCGGAAAGCTCTTTATATTTGCTATAAAGTGTATTACGAAGATCTCCCACCCAATCTTCAGCCAAACCGGCTAAATCAGGACGTCCGATCGATTTCACAAATAAAATATCCCCTGTGATTAAATACGTATCATCAATAATAAAGGATGTGCTTCCAATCGTATGCCCTGGTGAATAGATTGGTTGTACCTTCACTGTTGTTTTCCCTACAGTAATATCATTTCCTTCTTCAACAGGTGTATAGTCAAACGTTACCTCTGTTGCATCCTTTGGTGGTAAATGATACGTCGCACCTGCTTTTTCGGCTAAGCGACGTCCGCCTGAAATATGATCCGCATGTAAATGCGTATCGATTGTATGCTTAATTGTTAGCCCTTTTTTTGCTGCAAAGCTTTCATAGGTATCAATCATTCGAGCCGTATCAATAATCGCTGCTTCTCCATTGGATTCAATAAAGTAAGACAAGCACCCTTTACCAAGGCGAACAAATTGATACAAGCTTCCACCATCTTTTAAATCACCGATTTTAACTGGCTCTAGGTGTTCACTCCACGCTTTCATTCCGCCTTCTAAACTATAAGCATTTTGGAATCCAGCTTCTTCAAGCATATCCGCGATCATTTCAGATGATCCACCTTTTGCACAAACAACAATAATGTCTTTGTCTTTTGGTAGTTTATCTGTAATAGAATCCACGCCATCTAAAAGGTTGAAATACGCTTCATTCAATAATTCAACCTTTCCACCTTCAATTTTCCAGTTATCAAATTCATCCTTGTTCCGAACATCTAAGATAAAGGTTGCTTCTCCGGTTACAATTTTCGTAGCAAGCTCCTTTGTCGACATTATCTTTGCCACTGGTTTCTCCTCCTTTAATTAAAATGATAGTGTGATATTGGCATCCTTTGCATACTCAATAAACGTAGCTGCTCCCCCTACTTCAATGCCATCAATAAATGCATCCTTCTCTAAGTTCATAACGTCCATCGTCATTTGACAAGCAATAATTTTAATACCTAGTTCTTGTGCGATTTCCACTAGCTCAGATATTGATGGTACATTCGCTTGTTTAAATCCTTCTTGAAAGTGTTCCTTTCCTTCAGGAAGTGGTAGATTTTTGTGTGCTTCCTTATGAATGAGGTTCAGTCCTTCAAATGTAAAGAAGATTCCTACCTCTGCATCAGAAGCTGCTGCAGCTGTTGCTACATTAAAAACTTTATATGCATCAAATAATGTTCCGTTAGCTGCAATAATTGCAACCTTTGAATTTGCCATTGATAAATTCCTCCTAATATTCATTACGCAACGTTCGTGGTTTGATTGTGAGGTTTCGAGTTCCCTTCAAACAGTCTTTTTGAAGGAGTGTTTTGCTTTCCATTTGTGACTTTCTATGAAGGGATTAAAACCACATCAAACTTAACCCCTTCTTTCAATTGCGTTAGTTATCCTTTTCTACTGCTCCATCCCAAGTTGACATGCCTGGTACGACATTTGTTACCTTGTTAAACCCTTTAGCTGTTAACTTTTGTGCAGCGAGGTCACTACGATTGCCTGAGCGACAAATAACATGCCACGCTTTATCTTTATCCAACGCTTCAAAGCGCTCTTCTAGTTCCCCTAGAGGTATATTAATAGCCCCCGGAATGTGTCCAAAAGAATACTCTGCTGGTTCTCGTACATCTAAAAGCGCAACTGCTTCACCCGCTTCAATCTTTGTACGAAGGTCCGCTAACTCCATCACATGTGGATGTTTGATTTCTTCCTTTGCTTCTGCTTCACTCGCTTTACGCAAGTAATGCTTTAGCACATCAGCTTCCTCTACTGTTCCTAAATACTGATGTCCTGTACCTTCTGCCCACGCCTTCATATCAGCCGTAGACCCTTTATCAGTTGCTTGCACTTCAATTACCTGGCCTGGCTCAAGGCTGGCGATTGCTTTTTTTGTACGTACAATTGGCATGGGGCACGCCAATCCTTTTGCATCTAATACTTCATTTGCTTTAATCGACATCAATGGAGCCTCCCTTTACTCTACTTCGTCTTCCCATGCAAGCATGCCACCATTCATGTTCGTGACATCATAGCCATGTTGTAGTAAAAAGGCACATGCGTTACTGCTTCGTCCGCCAGAGCGACATACCATATAATGATGCTGATCCTTCTCAATTTCATTTAAACGATCTGGAATTTGTCCTAATGGAATATGGCGTGCTCCTGGAATTTTACCTTGTGCTACTTCTTCATCTTCACGTACATCGATGATGCTAAGCTTTTCTCCTGCTTTTAATTTTGCTGCTAACTCTTCAGCGCTAATTGATTTCATGTTATTTTCCTCCAATTATAATTTTTTATTAGACTTACCTTTTTCCTAGATGGAAATGCTTCATTATACCTATACGGGTATAATTATTTTTAAAAAAATATTATATAAACAAATTGATGTTGCCTTCCTCTGCATCACCAATATATGCAGCAACGCCACCATAATCAATGCCTTCTAGTAATTCTTCCTTTTGAAGCCCTAGCAGATCCATTGTCATTGTACAGGCAATCATCTTTACATCCAGCTCCTGCGCCATTTCCACTAGTTGGGGTAATGTCATCGCTTGATGCTTTTTTATGACGCTTTTAATCATTTTAGGACCCATCCCTAAATAGTTCATGTTTGATAGTCCCATTTTATCAGCGCCTCTAGGCATCATTTTCCCAAACAGCTTCTCCATTAAACCTTTTTTAACAGGTACCATTTCTTCCTTGCGTAATGCATTTAGTCCCCAGAAGGTATGAAAAATTGTTACTTCATGATCATAAGCAGCTGCGCCATTAGCAATAATGTAGGCCGCCATCGCTTTGTCATACTCACCACTAAACAATACGATTGTCGTTTTCTTCTTATTTTCCACCAGCATTCTCCTTTTTTACGTTTCCCACTATACGTATAGGGGTATCATATTTGGATTAAAAAATAGGGTTACGCTTTTCAACTTAACCCATTTTTTATGGTAAATGCATTACGGAAAATTGTCAACCACATCTGATTAACGACTTTTCACAAGTAGATTTACTGCCTCTTTAATTAAGGTTTCAGCATCTTCCCCGTTCGTTTTTTCATCACGGATACATTGCTCAAGATTTTTCGTTACAATCAAGGCAGCGGTTCGATCAATTGCACTTCTAACTGCAGACATTTGGGTGACGACATCGCGGCACTCTTTATCATCCTGCATCATCTTCAATAATCCTCTAACCTGTCCTTCAATCCGCTTCATTCTATTGATGACATCTGCATCATATTTCATCGTAACACCTCGCTTACTTAATCATGAATAAGATGGTAGCCAATAACGCGCATCCCCTTACGACGCAAAATACGGGCACTTAAATTTTTCTCCAGCTTGCTTTCTGATACAAGAAATACCTTTTTATCTGGAATGTCATAGCAATGTCGATTTAAATAGGGAAGTGGGATACATACTGCCTTCTCGATCTTCTGGTTACTAGATACCTGATAGTCTCTTGTATCGACGATAGTAATATCTTCTTTAGAATATGATACATAATTTAAGTCCTTTTTGCCAATCCCAAGGACAGGTATATATCGTTGATACACAAACATGAACACCATTGCTGCAACAATTATCCACCCCATCATTGCTGCTCCCTCCCTATGAATAAATGAGTCACAAGGAATATAATATACCCATTGGGGTATTTTGTCAATAGGTTAATTTTATTTTTTTACATGTTTACTAGAACAGAATAAGCATCCACATTAATCGCTCGCTTCATGTCTTATATTATATACCCTTCTATGTATTTGCATAATCATCTGCTAGATGCACAAATGAGAGTACGCACATACATAATAAGCTGTTGTTAATTGATGCCAGTTTGAAGGAAAACGTACTTCGTTCTATTGATAAGTCAAGCTTCAGCATTTCATTTATAAACGTTTCAGATAAAGCACATAGAACGATTAAGGACGTGAATAGGGGAAATCCCCTATGTCTTTTTTAAAATATGAATGTAATAATTATGTTGTAATAATAATTATTAAAAAGGAGAAAAGATAAAATGGAAAATAATATGCAATCATCAGTGCAACAAATCGCACTACCACGTATTGGCGATCCAGCACCAGCTTTTAAAATTGAAACAACTCACGGCGTTATTTCAAGTGAGGACTATAAAGGAAAATGGTTCATTCTATTTTCTCATCCATCTGACTTTACCCCTGTTTGTACAACAGAGTTTATTGGTTTCCAAAAAATATATCCCGCTTTAAAAGAATTGAATACAGAGCTTGTTGGTTTAAGTATTGATAGTCTTCATTCACATATTGCCTGGGTGAAAAATATTAAAGATAATTTTGACGTTACGATTGAATTTCCAATTATTGCTGACTTAAATAAAGAAGTTGCTGCTAAATACGGCATGCTAATGCCTGAAGGAAAATCAACAGAAGCTTCTCGCGCTGTTTTTGTTATTGATGATAAACAAATCGTTCGTGCTATTATTTATTACCCATTAAGCACAGGACGCAATATGGATGAAATTTTACGTTTGGTAAAAGCATTACAAGCAACAGATGAGCACAATATTGCAACACCAGCAGATTGGGTACCAGGAGACAAAGTAATTGTTAAGCCTCCACGTACACAGGAAGAAGCGAATGAAAGACTAAATAACCCAGATTATGAATGTGCAGATTGGTATTTCTGCAAGAAAAGCCTATAAATAAACCTTTTTAAACACATTAATAGCACAGACCTGGCCATGGTTTGTGCTACTATTTTTTATATTGGAAAAAGCCGATTTTATTAGTTGTGACTTTGATTAAATTCCACTCGAAAAAAGCGTTCTTGCTTTTCCGAGTTAGTTAGGCCGTGCCCGGGGAAAGCGAACTCACTTTCAAACTGTGATGCTATTGTTCAAGTTCAAGCCCACTTAGTGCATAAAATGGTTTTTTATGCCGTATTGGATAAGCTCGGCTTTATTTGTTAAGTTTAGCTTTTGCATAATATTTGTTTTATGATTTTCAACGGTTTTCGGACTTATAAACAACTTCTCAGACATCTGCTTGTTCGAATATCCTAAGATCGTTAGCCGAACAATTTCTTGCTCTCGTAATGTTAAAATAGAGCTGGGCTGTGTCCCATCCTCAAACCACTTTTCCAGCTGTTCATCTGGAATGTCAACTCGAAAAAAACGTTTACCGCTATTTACAGTCGTTATGGCTTCATGTAAGTCTCCACCTTGACTATTTTTGAAAATATACCCATGTGCTTTTACTTCAATTGCCTTTTGAATATACACCTCTTCTTCATGCATTGTAAGCAAGATAACCTTGGCACTTTCAACTTCATGAAGTATTTTTTTCGTTGCTGTAAAGCCATCAAGACCACCAGGCATAGAGATGTCCATTAAAATAACATCTGGCTGCGTTTGCGCTGCCATTACAATGGCTTCTTCTCCACTGCTTGCTTCCCCTACAATCTGAATATCAGCGAAGTTTTCTAATAAGAGTACAATCCCTTTTCGAATTAATACATGATCATCGACTACCATAATATTAATCATCGATATCTTCCTTCCACTTTGGAACGGTTATCTTAATTTGTGTTCCCGTATTTTCAGTTGATTCGATCATGAATTTCCCGCCCAACTGATCTACTCTTTCTTCCATATGCTTTAAGCCTAATCCTTCACCGACCTTGTTCGGACGAAACCCAATTCCATTATCCTGAATGTGAAGCTTTAGTCCTTCTTCATTCATATCCAACGCAATAGATACCTTTGATGCGTGCGCATACTTAATAATATTATGCAATGCTTCTTGAATCACACGATATAAATTTATTTCAACAAGTGGATAGCAGCGACCGACCAGATTCGTATTAAATTCGATCTGAAGATCTGGATCATTTTTCATCGTTGTTGTAATTAAAGAACGAATCGTTGCAACAAGTCCAAGGCGATCCAAGCTTTGTGGGCGTAACTTATAGGAGTAGGATTTCACATCTGACATTACCTTTTCCAATTCAGAGCGAACCTCTGTTAAATAAGCATCTAACCGCGCATCATGCACATATGACTCAATGGCCTGCAAGGCAACTGATATCGAGAATAACGATTGTCCAACCCCATCATGCAACTCCTGCGCCAATCGCTTATGTTCATCTTCTTTTGCTTCAATTAATTTTTTTATCATATACTTGGAGGTGCGTGCCTCTTCTTTCTGCTTGCGAATACTTTGATCACGCAGTACGAGTAAATATTCCTTTTGATCAGAATGCTCATCCTGATACATTAAGGCAGTGCTCATTTCTACATCAAGACTTTCTCCATGGTAGGTCGGCATTTCCGATAAAAAATACGGAACCTCATCATTTTCAATTAAGTAGCATCGCTTCTCATTCGGCTCTATTTTTCTGCTTTGGCAATAAGAGCAGTAAGGAACAGCACTCCCAATTTGCCAGCCGGTAAGTCTCTCGGCAGCAGGGTTCATAAGTAATATTTCACGTGATTGATTCATGATAATAATACCATCTTGTAGACTTTCAAAAATTTGCTTTAAATAGCGATCACGCCAAAAAAATGCTTTATCCATATAAACAAGTCACTCCTTTTTATCCATGACTTTCTCGTTTCATCTGTTCATAAGCTGTCCTTATCCTAACTATAAGAAAAATAATGCAAAAAGCAAAGCTGAATCCCTTTGATTTCAGCTTTGCTTTCTTATCTATATGTTTAGACGATTTCCTTTACCCAGCTCTCATAGCCTCCAGCAAGGTTAAGTGGTTCTTTTACATCATTTGCTAACAAAATACTGATGCCGATTGCTGACCGAACTCCTGATCCACATTGTACGACGATCTGCTTGTCTGTCTTTATTTCCGCTAACCGTTGTTGTAATGTGCCAAGCATAATATGCTGTGCACCGTTGATATGCCCGTCATTCCATTCAGTGAGATTTCGGATATCTAACACATGCACATCCTCTTTATCCATTCTTTCCTTTAATTGTTTTACCGTAATTGATTGATAGGTTTCCAACTCCGCTTCCTCGTTTAGAATTGCTTTTGCATCCCCATATCCTCTTAAATTATCAATTCCAATCGAGCGAAGTGCGATAAGCATTTCATCTAAGTCGGCTTCATCCGTCAACACATAAAACGGCTTTTCATAATCAACGAGCCAGCCCATCCAGTTCGTAAATGACTTGTTAAAGGGTACATTAATTGTTCCTTTCATATGTCCTTCAGCAAATTCTTCCGCAGGTCTTGTATCAATTACTTGTAAACCATCTGCAATAAATTGCTTTACTTCAGTAGCAGTGGTTAGCTTTGTTAATGCTGGGATCTGTTCAATTAATTGAATTCCTACTTTATTAACATGCTTCATAACAGCAAAATACGTTGGTGGCTCAGGCTGTCCATCAAGTAATGCATCGACAAATGATGAACGATCATTAAATTGCATTGCCCAGTTAAATCGCTTTTCATAGCCAATCGTTGTAGATGGCACTGCACCAAGTGCTTTTCCACATGCACTACCAGCTCCATGTGCTGGCCAAACCTGTAAATAATCAGGAAGCTTTTTAAAGCGTTCTACCGAATCATACATTGCAAAAGCTCCTGCTTCTGAGGTTCCTTTAATACCAGCTGCTTTTTCTAATAAATCTGGACGACCAATATCACCAACGAAAACAAAGTCACCAGTAAAGATTCCCATTGGTTCATCCGCTACGCCACCTTTGTCGGTAAGCATAAATGAAATACTTTCAGGCGTATGGCCAGGGGTATGCAATACATCAAAAACAAGGTTCCCAATATTAAATGAATCGCCATCCTTTAAAAGCTGATACTTTATCCCTTCCAGATTTTGATACTTCCAATCCGCATCACCTTCATCTGAAATATAAAGTGTGGCATCAAATTTATTCGCTAATTCTCTTGATCCAGAAACAAAATCAGCATGGATGTGCGTTTCTAGCGCGCCAACAATCGTTAAACCTTCTTCTTCAGCGGTTTCGATATATGGTGCAATATTTCGCATTGGATCAACAATTACCGCTTCCCCTTTTGCTTGACACCCTACCATGTAAGATGCGTGTGCTAGCTTCTCATCATAAAAATAACGTAATAACATGTGTTTCATCCCCTCTGTACTTGTTTAATATTTTTATAGAACAACACATCACGTGTTGTGATACAAAATAATTTTCAGCTTTGCCCTCAAAACAGCCTACATCTTCCCTTTTAACATCCCGCTCCAATACATGATTGGTAGAAAATACTTTTTAAGGATATACATACTTAATCGTTCTTTCCCTTGATCAAACGGCAGGGTTTCCGTAGGTTGTTTATTATAATCAAACTCTGCCAGAATCAGCTTATTGTAGCCAGTTACTACTGGACAAGAAGAATAGCCCTGGTATGTTGCTTCCAATGATTTTCCCTTCATCAGCGCTAAAATATTGTTAGCAACTAATGGTGCCTGCTTTCGAATTGCAGCACCTGTTTTTGCGGTTGGGAGATTACTATTATCTCCAAGCGCAAATATATTTTCATAACGAACATGTTGTAATGTATGCTTATGCACGTCTACCCAGCCATTTTCATCGGCAAGAGCACTGTTTTTTATAAAAGCGGGCGCTTGCATTGGTGGGGTGACATGAAGCATGTCATAAGCAATAACTTCCTGCTCTTTCGTATCTAAATGTTCGAATACGGCTTTTTTCTCTTCACCACGAATTTCGATTAAATTCCTTTTAAATCTTGTATCAATTTGCTTTCTTTCCACGACTTTTTCAAGTGCAATACGATATTTATCAACGTCGAAAATAGCTGGGTTTGCAGATGCAAATACAACCTCTGCATCCTTCTTTATACCCGTCCTCGCAAAATAATCTTCTGCTAAATACATGATTTTTTGTGGTGCTCCACCACATTTTATTGGCGTTGCAGGATGTGTGAACAATGCTGTTCCACCTTGAAAGGAACGAATTACTTCCCACGTATAGTCCGCATACGCATAATCATAATTAGTTGTTACACCGTTTTTACCGATTGCTTCTCTTAACCCTTTAACGCCATCCCAATTTAGCTCAATCCCTGCTGCTACTACTAAATAATCATAGGAAATTTCTTGATGGTTGGCTGTTTGCAGCTTATTCTCCATTGGCAAGAAGCCGATCACGCGATCCTGTATCCAAGAAGCCCCCTCTGGAATAACAGACCCCATATCGCGTTTCGTTGCTTCTTTTTTTGCTGCACCCGCACCGACCAACGTCCACAACGGTTGATAGTAATGATGATCAGCAGGATCGATGATGGCAATTTCATCGTGTAAGGTCTTTGATTTTCTAAGCATTCTGGAGGCTACTGAAATCCCGGCAGACCCACCGCCAACAATGACGACACGAAAATGAAATTTTTTCATGATCCTTCTCCCCCTTTGTAAAAAGTGGTTAACACTATTACAACCTTTATAATATAAGAAAGAGTGTCCACAATGAATAGGGGAATTCCCCTAACCTTTTTCATCTAGCTAGATGCCCTTCTACTTAAACATTCTGAACATAGATCAAAGCTTGTCCGAATATAATGAGAACAATGACGCTGAAAAAAAGGAGTCCGAGCAATGAGTATTTTTATCAGCTCTATATTTTTAGGTTTATCGATTTCTGCACCGATGGGGCCGATTAATGCCTTGCAATGGGAGAAAGGAATTCGGCAAGGATTTATTCATTCTTGGCTCATCGGTATAGGCGCGATGACAGCAGATGCCTTGTTCATGCTCTTGATTTTCCTTGGCATCATGCAAGTGGCTGAAATCCCCTTAATCAAGCTGTTTTTATGGTTATTCGGATTTTTCGTACTCTGCTACACAGGCATAGAAAGCATCGTCAATGCAAACACGTTTGACAATGAACAAAGGTCGGTCATAGAAGAGAAAAAGAGAAAGTCATTCCGGATTGGTTTTCTCATCGCATTATCCAATCCATTAAATATATTATTTTGGCTCGGAATATATGGATCACTACTTGTACAAGCCCCCACGAAAGCAAATCATTTTCTTTTTACTGCAACAATTGGTATTTTTGTCGGCATTATTGTTTGGGATGTTGTGATGGCTTGGCTAGCCACAGTTCTAGGAAAAAAAGCAAATCCATTTTTTCTTCGCATAACTACGATTGCGTCTGGCATCGTACTTATCGGGTTTGGTGCTTACTTTGGTGTACAAGCTTACCTTTTCATTGTTTCATAGACAGACACCTATTTCTCTTCCTCCTAATACGATAGTGGTATAGCAATAGGAGGGATTATATAAGATGCTTTTTGAAAAGAATGACTTAGAGAACTCTAGGGATTGGCTGAAGAAGTGGCAGCAAGCTGCCTTTGAGGATTTTGCTAACATGATGACCTCTACAAAAACCCCTTACCCTTGTGTTCCTGGAGTATATGGATTTAAAAAGAATATGCTACGATATGGTTTTTTGGAGACGCCAACGAAGGAAACTGCTAGTAAGCAGCTCGCTCAAATACTAACGGAATATGGAGACATATCACGCCAAACAGGTCCTTTTGCTTCCCTTGTCGTCTTCATTAACACAGAGGAAGAAAGATCGGTAGAAGCATTTGAAACGATGTTTTGGACGTTATTACAGAAAGTACACCAGCTAGATGAAAAGAGTTGGCCGGAACATATTCCAACAGAACCACACGATAACGAATGGGAATTTTGCTTTCAGGGAGAGGCTTACTTTGTCTTTTGTGCTACTCCAGCACATACAGTGCGAAAAAGCCGTCACTTCCCATACATGCTACTCGCTTTCCAACCAAGATGGGTGTTTGACCAATTAAATGGCGAGACCTCTTTCGGAAGAAAAATGAAAAACATTATTCGAAAACGATTGATAGATTATGATTATATCCCGCCACACGCAGCGTTAAAGTGGTATGGTGAAGCAGACAACTATGAATGGAAGCAGTATTTTTTACGTGATGATAATAGCGCTCCAACAACTTGCCCATTTCACACCGGAACGAAAACCAACCATTTTTCGATAACGAACTGAATGGTTATTTTTAAAAATGGACATAGTAAAAAAATGAATCATTACTTACTTTCGAGCTTAGAAAAGGAGCAAAATGTTATGCACATCGATCAATTTACACATCCCCTTAACAGGCTATCGAAAAAATGGCGTGTTCGAGGATGAGCCAATTACATCCCTTTTGCTGGAATGAATACGATACATTAAAGACTGTTATTATTTGCTCCCCGTCTAAACTAACTATTCCAGACCAACAAACAGCAAAAGACATACAATGGGAGCAGGCAGTAGATCATCAAAAAGCAACGGAAAACTTCGAACAATTGACAAGCACTTTAACAGAGCTTGGTGTGCGGGTCATTGACTATGCAGTACATTTACCACATAAAACCCAGTCCTTTCACGAACAGTTAGTAAACCGTTATTTTGTCCGCGATCTCGCTTGTGTTTTTGGTGAAACCATTCTTCCTGGGAAAGCAGGAACCTCGATGCGCCAGCCTGAATATGAGCTTTTCCATCCAATACTTGAAACATGGATAGCAGAACCGCACTTTCAAAAGGAAGCAAATAACGGGTGGCGGGCATTAGAATTTGGTGATGTTCTTGTCTTAAATAAAGATGCCATCTTAATTAACACAGGGCTCCGTACAAGCATTGACAGTATCCGAAGCATGAAGGATTTTTTATTCCGAGCAGGCTTTTCTGAAATCGGAGTAGTCGATTTGCCACGACGGGCAGATACATTACATTTAGATATGAATTGCAATGTGACCGGAGAAAATACGATACTAGCGAAAAGCTATATGCGATTCCTCCCCGTGCAAATAATAACCGATCAATCTTCTACGTATAAGATGTTTGCTGATTATTTAAAGCGTCATCAGTACGATGTCATATGGACAAGCGCTGTACAAAACACCGTTGCAGATATCAATTTTTTAAACATTGACCCAGAAACGATTCTCGTTAGCTCACAACATACGAAAGAAATTTTCAAAAACGATATAACGCTAACAAAAAAGAAACGGATTGAAATTGATGTTACCGAGCTTGAAAAAGGCGGGGGCGGTATCCGTTGTATGACACTGCCAATTGAACGAAGGAAATAACGCAAAAGGACAACGCCTGTTTGGATGGCTTTGTCCTCTTTTTACGTTTTTTTCGAGTAGACTAGTTTGTTACTTTCTAAAAGTTCTTTTTTACATATGGCTCTGAAAAAGTTGATGTTCGACTCTAAGGTTCCATAAAGTAAACAACTGGATTATCAGAGGGATTTTAATATAAAATGAGCAATCCTATGATACAATTTGTTTAACTAAATTTGCGATTTATTTCAATATCTTATTCAACTAATGGGCAGTTTTTCAAGAAAGAGAAAGGATTCATTTCATAAAGTTAAACAATGAAATTTTTTATAGAGGTGTTATTTAATGATGAACAAAAATACATACGTTTTCAAAATACCGCTAGAACTTCCACCAACAGAAGAAAATCGTCGGAATGAGTTTGAATTAAAAATATCCAATGCTCAAAGAAGAATATCTGAGTTTGCTAGTGCCTATCAATGGAGTAAATATCTGTCTACCCCATTAATTAACAAACTTCAAATTTGCAGTACAAAAGAACAATTTGATAAGGAGGTAAAACTAGCTTTTCATTTGGACCCCGAGACGAATATTCCTAAAACCTATTCTGCTGTTATTACAAATGATATTTTGCTTGCAGTGACACCTGAGACGTATGCTAAAAATTATCCAATTGGTCAGGAAGAAAATGCTTATGAAAAATTACTCGCTCATGAACTTGCTCATGCTTTCCACATTCGAATATTAGAAGGGAAAGAAGACGAAATGGGGCCTCGATGGTTTTATGAAGGATTTGCCCTTTTAGCCGCTAATCAGTTTCAACATGTCACAGATAAGATGAAGAAAGCTGATATGCAAAAAATAATAAATACGGATGAATCTGTTTCATATGTCTACTACCGGCAAATAATGGATGAGTTGCTTTGTCAAATGGATTTAAAAGTTGCAGTAAATTGTGCTAGAGCACAAGATTTTAAGTTTATTCTATAGGATAGTACAAAAAATCGATGCTAACGGGGGATGAAAATGAATCAAGATAAAGAAACGCCAGAAGAACGAAGAGAAAGAATGAGACAAAAGGAATTAGAAAACCCTTCAAGCAGTATACAAGGAAGCAATCTTTCTGATTTAGTCGGCGGGTTAAGCTGGAAGGGTACTGGAATACTTATCCTTGTACTCATAATAGGGTTCATAGTCGCATCTATATTTTTAAAGTAGCGGATGAACAAAAGCATTTTTTATTTATTACTTTATATTATATTTGACTTTTTGAATAAATGAATTTATAGAGCAGTTGAAGGGGGGATTCCTTGAAAAAGAAGGATCCCTTTTTCTGCGTGCGATGTGTCGCTGCCGAAGAGTCTCTTGTCCTTCAGGAAGCAACAGGGGGAACGCAAACTAAACCCGCTACATCCTCTGTTTCTTGATCGAGTTTAGGCTGTTCTCGATCGTTTGAGCTGGTTCTTGATCGTTTGAGGCTGGTTCTTGATCGTTTCACCCGATCCTTGATCGAGTTGGGGGGATTCTTGATCGAGTTCGGCTGTTTCTTGATCGTTTGCGGCTGGTTCTTGATCGTTTGCGGCTGGTTCTTGATCGTTTGAGGGATTTCTCGCTCGAGTTTGACGTTTTCTCGCTCGAGTTTGGGATTTCTCGCTCGAGTTTGGGATTTCTCGCTCGAGTTTGAGGATTCTCGCTCGAGTTTGAGTACTTCTCGCTCGAGTTGGGAGATTATTGATCGCTAGTACGTCCTGTTCGTCGAAAAACCCACTCGGAAAAGTGTTCTTTCTTTTCCGAGTGGGTTGAGGCCGTGCCCGAGGCAAAGGTATTTTGAGCAGATGTCGCGCTTGTGCCTGTGGTGAAAGCGAACCCACCTTCAAATAGCAATACTATTGTTTAGATTTTGAGAGACAAATACGCTTGTTGTTTCTCATGCTCGTTTTCAATTAATGCCAGCTTCCTGCTCGGTATGGGCCTTTTCTAAAAGGAAGCCACCAATTCCATTTCCCGAACAGCTTCATTAAGCTTGGGACTAACAATAAACGAATGATGGTAGCGTCAATGGCTACCGCTATCGCAATTCCTACACCAATTTGTTTAACAGGCATTACATCGGTAAAGGCAAATGCACCTGTTAAAACAATCATAATAAGTGCAGCGGAAGTAATGATTTTACTTGTTGCCGCAAGTCCTTCGACCGTCGCAAAGTCATTGTCTTGCGTATTCGCATAAGCCTCCTGTATTCGCGAAATAAGGAACACTTCATAATCCATGCTTAATCCGAAGACGAGGCTAAAGACAATTACCGGAATAATTAATGCGATCGTTCCAGCGGTCAAGCCAAAGTGTCCATATTGGAAAATGTAAACGAGAATACCAAATGTCGCTGATAACCCTAGCACATTCATGACAATGGCCTTAAAAGGAATTAATATCGATCGAAACGCAAGCATGAGCACGATAAAGGTCGAAATAATGATAACCGTTAGCACGGGAATAATTTTATCGGCGATTTCATCAAAAATCTCCTGGTTAAACTTTGCTTCGCCGCCAACCATTAAATCAAAGGAAGCATACTTTTTATCTAGCTCTCGCACCCAGTCCTGTGCTTCATCTGATGCGCCTGATACTTTCAGTTGAACCGGAATAAGCATCTTTTCATCCTGAATAAACGCTTCTTTTACAGGAGCAAGCTTTTCTTTCATTGGAGATCCCCATGCTTGTTCCCATGCTTCTGGGCTTTCCACACCACTTACTTGATAGATTGTTTGCACCTCTTTTACGAGCGGATCGTTCATTAATTTATCTTCTAATTGCTTTATTTGCTCTAAGCCCTCTTTCGCTTCCCAGCCTGCCTTGTTAGTAGCAACAATGTAGGCAGAGGATTCGCCGCCAAAGTCAAAGGTATCCTCCATCTTTTCATAGGCAAGCCGCGAATCATACGATTTTGGCAAAGAGTCGATTTGCGGAATGGTCAAATCCATATTTCGAACAGGAATGAGCGCAATTCCTAAAAGGATTAACGCAACAATCGTAATCATAATCGGACGTTTAATAACGTTCCCCGCAAACGCGCGCCAACGATCAGAACCATTTTGCTTTACTTTTAAGAGCTGCCATTTATCAATTCGATCTCCCAACGCAATTAATACGGATGGGAGCAAAGTGAGCGAGCTTATAACGGCCATAGCGACTACAATCATTCCACCAACGGCAATGTTTTCAAAAATCTCCACCTGAATAAGCAGCATCGCACCAAGACCAATAAAAACACAAAAGGCAGAAAACAATACCGAACGACCGGCGGTTTGAATCGTAATAGAAACGGCATCCAACGCATTTCCTTTTCTTCGTTCCTCACGATACCTACTAATAAATAACAAAGCAAAATCAATGCTGAGTGCTAATCCGAGCATTGGAATGATATTTAAGATAAAGATCGATAAATCGATATAGTTCCCTAATATCGCCAACACTCCAAAGGAAACAATCACTGCACTAACACCGATTAATAGTGGAACGAACGAAGCAACAACAGTTCCGAATGCAAATAACAATACGATAATGGCTATCGGCAAACCGATGGCTTCTGCTGTCATTAAGTCCTGTTGGCTAGCCGTATTTATATCCTTCGTGATGGCAGACTGACCCGTTAACGTAATGCCTTTATCCGCTTTAATGACGTCGCGAATAGCAGTAACCGTTTCAGCCATATCTAGTTCATCATCATTAAAGTGTAACAACGCATATGACAGGTCCTTCGTATACATCGTGCGATCGTCTAATGGCGAAACAATCTCAGATGTGACACCGAGTGCTTCTACTTCCTGAAGACGATTGGCTAGCTTTTCATCTGACACACCATCAAACACAAGAAATAGTGACTCAGCAGGCATATCAAAGGTCTCTGCGGCAATCTCCATCACCTTTTCATGCTCGCCGTCCATACGAAAGCCATCCCCCTCTAACATTGACGGCAGACGGATTGCTAAAAATGCCATGGCAATGGCAAGCAAAATCCAAAAAAGAATAATATATTTATAGCCCTTTAAAACAATTCGCGCTAGCATTCGCATGATCTTTTTCCCCTTAATCTCGAGTAATTTATCTTATTTTAGTTTAACTAAATATATTCAAATTGTCTTGTATAGAGTGAAAAAAAGCTTAACTAGAAAAATAATCTAGCTAAGCTTGTATCTACCTTTATTTCATTTTTGCTACTTTTTCCTGCAAGATTTCTCGATTACGTTTTTGAAATAATGTATTATGCGAAGAAACCATGCCTGTTTTTGTAGCTTCTGGTTCAATAAATTGCTTTGCTTTATTTACCGCGTTCGCAGCATCCTGAAATGCTCCAGCAATGAGATTAAGCTTGCCATCATGCATCAAAATATCGCCAGCAGCGAATAAACCCGGAACGGAGGATTCACTAGCAGCAGTTCCAGCAATAAAGTATTCATCAATCCGTTCAATCGATAAATCACTCTGATCTAACAAGGAGGTATCACGTTCGTAACCGTGATTAACAATCACTTCGTCTATCGGTAAATAGGAGGTTACCCCTGTTTGGTGATTGGTCAGCTCGACCTTTTCGATTTTCTTATGATCATCACTAGCGATAAGCTTCGTAATTTTTGAATTAAAAAAGCAAACAACCGAGCCTTGCTGTAATTCTGTTCCCTGTGCCTCATGACAGGAGAAGCTATCGTTACGACACGTAATATATACGTGTTTTGCAATCGGCTCAAGCTCTAATGCCCAATCAATCGCTGAATTTCCACCACCAGAAATGACAACCGTTTTATCCTTAAAATGTTCCAATGCTTTAATTGTATAATTTAAATTAGAAACCTCATACCGTTCTGCCCCAACGACGTTCAGTTTTTTCGGCTGCAGAATGCCACCGCCAACACAAACGATCACTGTTTTTGAATAATGAATATTTCCCGATACTGCCTCGATCATAAATAGACCATTGTCATCTTGTGAAATCGATGAAACGGTTTCATTTAAAACAACTTCAGGCTGAAAGGTAAGTCCTTGCTCTACAAGCTGCTCAATCAGCTTCGCACCAGGAGCGGGAGTAAGTCCGCCTACATCCCAAATCATTTTTTCTGGATAAACATGTATTTTCCCACCTAATTGCGGCTGGTGTTCAATAATTTTTGTTTTCATTTCTCGTAAACCACTATAAAATGCCGAATACAAGCCTGCTGGTCCCCCACCTATTATTGTCACATCAAACAATTCCTGCTGACCCATTGCATTGCCTCCTCGACTAGCCGTCAATGATTATCATTCTCATTTAACTATACGTTATTTTTTTCTTCATAGCAACCTACAATTTCAAGCATAAAAAATTCAACTCCACCATTTACACTAACTCAATTGACAAAATAAACTGGGACATTTATAGTAATGCATGAAGCGCAAATGAGAATCATTATCACTTCATGCTGTGCATTTTATATGTTGGAGGATTGCTTATGGCTCGGTTCTATACAGAGGCTTTACACGTAGGTTATGGAGAAAACAACATCATCCATGACATCAACATCACCATTCCAGATCAAAAAATAACTGCCATTATCGGCTCGAATGGCTGTGGAAAATCAACCTTGCTTAAAGCAATGACACGTGTTATTCCCCAGCAAGCTGGTACGGTTATTCTAGATGGGAAAAGCATTTTAAAAGAAAATACAAAGGCGTTAGCTCAAAAAATTGCCATGCTTCCCCAAACTCCAGAAAGCACGCAGGGTCTAACCGTTGGCGAACTTGTATCCTATGGTCGTTTTCCTTATCAAAATGGGTTTGGTAGATTAACAAAAAAAGATTATGAGGTGATTAACTGGGCTCTTGATGTAACTGGTACAACTCCATTTAAATATCGGTCTGTTGATGCACTTTCTGGCGGGCAGCGGCAGCGTGCATGGATTGCCATGGCACTTGCTCAAGAAACAGACATCATCTTTTTGGATGAACCTACGACCTATTTAGATATGGCACATCAGCTTGAGGTATTAGAGCTATTACAACAGCTGAACAAAGAAGCCCAACGAACCATCATTATGGTCTTGCATGATTTAAATCAGGCCGCCCGATTCGCAGATTATATTATTGCATTAAAGGATGGCAAAATTGCCAAGGCCGGAACATGTGAAGACGTCATACAGCAGGATGTACTTCAACGTGTATTTCAAATAGATGCGGAAATCGGTCGTGATCCACGAACGAATAAACCAATGTGCATCACCTATAATTTAATAAGGAAGTGACAGTTAATGAGAAAAATAGTGTTGTTTATCGCAATCATTACATTAACCTTTATCACTGCATGTAACAGTGCGCAGGAGAATAAGGAAAAAGATAAGAAAGCTAACGAAGCAGGAGATGCTCAAGAAACGATCGTTTACGAATCCGAGACTGGTCCTATCGAAGTTCCTGCAAATCCAGAGCGTGTCGTTGTTCTATCATCATTTATAGCTGGAAGTGTCATGGCATCCGATGTCAACATTGTGGGAATTGACAGCTGGTCAAACGACAATCCTCGTTATGAACCGTATTTGCAAGATGCAAAAGAAGTATCAGAAGAAAGCTTGGAACAAATTCTTGAGCTTAACCCGGATTTAATTATCGCTACTCCAGACAGCAAAAACCTTGATAAATTAAAGGAAATTGCTCCTACTGTTACATATACGTATGGAAAAGTCGATTACCTAACCCAATACCTTGAAGTTGGCAAGCTGTTAAATAAAGAAAAGCAAGCAAAAGCATGGATTGCTGATTTTAAGAAGCGCGCACAGGAAGCAGGAGAAAAAATCAAAGCAAAAATTGGTGAAAACACAACGATCTCCGTCATTGAGCTTTTTGATAAACAGCTCTATGTGTATGGAGATAATTGGGGACGTGGAACGGAAATCCTTTATCAGGAAATGGGTTTAAAAATGCCTGAAAAAGTAAAAGAAGATGCTTTAAAGGACGGATACTTCGCGTTATCACCAGAGGTTGTGCCAGAATATGCTGGCGACTATATGGTATTCAGTAAGAACAGTGAGCAGGACAACTCCTTCCAAGAAACAGAGACTTACAAAAACATCCCAGCCGTTAAAAATGGGAGAGTTTTTGAAGTAGATGGTAAAGCGTTTTATTTTAATGATCCAATTACATTAGATTTCCAGCTTGAATTCTTCACGGAGAAATTTCTAGGAGAATAGACAATTCGATAGAGAGGAGAGTTATAACGACTCCCTCTCCATCTAAACATGAAAGATGAGCGATGCACGATGAAAAAGAAACAGCGACAACCGATACGATTTACATATCAAATAATTATAGCGCTCGTTTTATTAATCGGAGCGTTTATATTATCCATGTTATTTGGAGCCGCAGACACGACATGGCGGGATGTATGGCAAGCATTTACTCCAACAGGAACAGGTGAAAAGGTAGCCATTCTACGTGAAATTCGTTTGCCACGTGAAGTAGCAGCAATATTTGTCGGAGCGGCTCTATCTGTATCTGGTGCGATCATGCAAGGAATGACTCGAAACCCGTTAGCAGATCCTGGCCTACTTGGACTTACAGCTGGAGCAAATGCCGCACTTGCCATTACATTAGCATGGCTCCCAAATCTAAACTATTTTGGAATTATGATTGCTTGTTTTATCGGTGCCGCACTTGCAGCTGGCCTTGTTTTTGGTATCGCATCGTTAAAAAGAGGAGGCTTTTCTCCTTTTCGGATTGTGTTAGCAGGTGCTGCAATATCCGCATTTCTTCTTGCGGTAGCTGAAGGAATTGGCATCTACTTTCATCTTTCAAAAGATGTTTCCATGTGGACAGCCGGTGGACTGATTGGAACGACTTGGGAGCAGCTGCAACTCATCGTACCCTTTATCGTAATTGGTATCGGTCTAGCGCTGGTTTTTTCCAAGCAATTAACAATATTAAGCTTAAGCGAAGAAGTAGCAGTTGGTTTAGGACAAAAAACAACACAAATCAAAATGATATTATTTATTATTACTACCTTTCTTGCTGGTGCCGCTGTTGCTTTAGTTGGAAACATTGCTTTTATCGGGTTAATGGTTCCTCATATTGTGCGTGGAATTGTTGGGACAGATTACCGTTATATTATTCCGATATCAACGATAACAGGAGCTATCTTTATGCTGCTTGCAGATACGCTTGGAAGAAATATTAACCCGCCATATGAAACACCTGTCGCAGCGATTATTTCGATCATGGGGCTTCCTTTCTTTCTATTTATCATTCATAAAGGAGGCAAAGCATTCTCATGATACATGCTACATTAAGAAGAAAACAACGAGTGATCGTTTTTTGCCTTATCTTTCTTATCATTGCTACGAGTGTTATTAGCATCCGACTTGGAGCTTTTCCGCTTTCCTATGATCGCATAATACCGACCATACTTGGAAATGGATCATTTAAAGAGGAGTTTGTATTATTCTCCATTCGTTTACCTCGAATGATTATTACGTTACTAGCAGGAATGGCACTCGCTTTATCTGGCTCTATCCTGCAAGGTATTACACGCAATGATTTAGCCGACCCTGGCATTATCGGAATAAATGCTGGAGCAGGTGTGGCGATTTCGCTTTTCTTTTTATTTTTTCCGATTGAAGCAGGGGCCTTCATCTATTGGCTACCACTTGTTGCTTTTTTAGGTGCGATACTAACCGCTACGTTTATTTATATTTTTTCCTATCAAAAGCATGTAGGATTAGCCCCGATTCGTTTTGTATTAACTGGGGTCGGACTCTCATTAGCGCTATCTGGCGTCATGATTATGCTCATTTCTACTACAGAGCGTGAAAAGGTAGCCTTTATCTCTAAGTGGTTAGCAGGAAGTATATGGGGGACCGATTGGCCATTCATATGGGCATTGCTGCCATGGCTTGTTCTTCTTATTCCTTATACGTTGTATAAAGCAAACCGTCTCAATCTGCTTGGATTAAGCGAACCTGTAGCCATTGGCGTAGGTGTTTCGATAGAACGTGAAAGAAGAAGCTTACTAATTGTCGCGGTCGCATTAGCAGCTGCTGCGGTCTCGGTTACAGGCGGGATTTCCTTTGTTGGATTAATGGCGCCACATATTGCGAAAGCATTAGTGGGAACGCGAACACAGCAATATCTCCCTGTCGCGATTTTAATAGGCGGTTGGCTATTATTAGTTGCCGATTTAGTCGGACGCAACATGGCGAGTCCAGACGGAATTCCAGCAGGGATTATGATTTCTATTATTGGTGCTCCATACTTCATCTATTTGTTACTTCGAAAATAAATAAGCTCCCACACAATCTACTGTGCTGGGAGCTTTTATAATTGTACTTCAAGACACTTATTTAGTTACATCAATCTTGCCATTATCTGTGGACAGCTGAATTAAATTGTCACCATCTCCAAACACAGCATTCTCACTATATTTGTTAAATATATTCACCTTTCCATTGGAAACACTTACGGCAAACGTTGCGTTTTTCGGCTCACTTGCTGCCTTGATTTTAATTTTTCCATTATTTGTTTCAAGTGCAATTGGACGGTCTAAATCATCCGTTTCTAAATATATGGAACCATTATCCGCCTCTCCAATTAGCTCTCCACTCACTTCATCTAATTGAATTCGACCGTTATTCGTCTTCGCTACTAACTTTTCTGTCTCCAGCTTATTCAATTCAATTCGGCCATTGCTCGTTTCTACTTCCATATCCTTAACAACTAAGTTGCTTGCCTGTATTTTCCCATTATCCAAATCAGCGGACAATGCCTGGTATTCCTTCTCTGGCAAATACACATGTAATATCATCGAGTGAAAATTAAAATCAAAAAACTGGAAAAACTGGCGTTGCTTTGTTTGGATCTTTAAATCCTCTCCATCTAGCTCTACCTCCAATGTACGATTGGCATTCTTTTTTGCCGTTCCAGTCCATGTAATACGGATATCTTTTTCTTTTGTTGGCGAAATTCGAACGGTCTCATTATCCGCCTCCACCGAAATACTAGCAACGTTTGTTGCATCAACAAACTTTTCCGTTGCCACCTTTTCTCCAGTATCTCTGCTACCAAATGTGACAATGCTGCCAATTGTTCCAACAATAATAAAAATGATTGCTACCATAACGAGTTTCTTTACATTACGCATCCTTTAAGCCCCCCTTCACAAAACGCACGTTAAAGTGTAAATAACGAACAAATCCTTTCATAAAAAACTGTGTCACATACATCATGGCAATGACAACAAGCAGACCTAGACCTGTTAATCCAATGGCAACAAACAGGTTAAACCAATTAAATGATTGTGGATGTAGTAGTGTATCCAATGCGAGAAGCAGAGGCGAGACGATAAAAGCAAGTCCAGATACCCATCCGCCTACAAGCACACCAACTAAAGCAATAAATGGACCAAGTACGATAACTAAATTAAAAAACCCTAGACCAAGCACTGCCCATACTGCACGAAACATATTTCCAGCGGAAGTCTTCTCATCCACTTGATCGAGATGGTAGGAAGCAAGCAGTTCTTTGGAAATCTGTGCAGGAGAACCAAGAGAAGCTGCAATTTCTTCCTCACTTTTTCCTTCCTGCAAGCCAAATTCAAAATGCTCCTCAAAATCATGAACAATATCAGTTCGATCATTTGCTGGTAAACGTTGTAACGATTCGGTTAATTTATTAATAAACTGTTGTTTATTCATCCGTAACACCCTCCTCAATAATTTGATTAACTCCCTTAGTAAATTCATGCCACTCGTCAATGAGCTGGTATAAATATTTTCTACCGTCTTCTGTGAGACGATAATATTTTCGTGAAGGGCCTTCTGTCGATTCCTTTAAATACGTTGTAAAATACTTCTCCTTTGCTAATCTTCTTAATAATGGATACACCGAGCCTTCTGAAATGGCAATTCGATCAGAAATTTTCTGAACAAGCTCATAGCCATACCTATCCTTTTTATCAAGTAAAGCAAGCACACATATTTCGAGCACGCCTTTTTTAAACTGAATATTCATCGCTCTTCAACACCTCTTTCACTACTATATATTACACAGTACCTTAATAAAAATAATACCTCACTACCTAAACATTACCACACACTACTATTCATTGCAAGGTACTAAATAATATTTTTTTCAACCATGTTATTTTAAAAAAGCTGTTCATGCGGAAATGTTTCTTTTCCAATACATGAACAGCTTATTCCTATTGTTTTAGGCACCGGCTATTTATTCATTTCAGCTAAAAAATCTCCAAGTAAATCTTCAAGCTCTTCTTCCGTATCTTCTTCCTGTGGCTCCATTGCTTTGTCTAATGTAAATGCTTCAACATCCGCATGTTCGCTTCCTTCAGAAAAAGCGGGCTGACTCCTTTTTTCATCGGCTAAAGAATCCTCCCTTTGCCCCAGCTCCTTTTCCTGTAAAAAAAGCGCCTCATCTATATCTAGCGCACGGCTATTTAGCCCCGCTAATAACGCGGTAGCTCGCACTGGATCAGAAAGCAGATGATAAACGATGCTCCCAAGCAATGCCTCGGAATGCTCATGCTTTAACCAATCTCGCTGAGCCTTGGTTAGCTTATTCGGAAGTGGGATTGTAATTGATTCCCGTTCCTTTGCATACGCATTCCCCACACCTTGTAAAACATAATCAGCAATTTTACTAGAGAAATTGCGCCGCTCTGTTTCTTTTAAATGCTGTAAATGCTTTAGCAGATGATCTGGCGTATTGGAGGGAACACGAAAGGAAATCGCCTGACCGCGCTGTATCCTTGTCGAACGATTCGTCATAGCATCACCTTATTTCTTCGCAGTTTCCTTAGCTGCCTTTTTTTCCTGTTTTGTAGCAAAATCCTTGATCAGCTTATAATACGCATTTGCCATCATCCAAATACTTTCCTTTTCATCCTCAAAAAAGTCGATATTATATCCATCAAGATTGTTATTCATTGTTTTTAAATATTCCTTTAATACATTGGATCCACCACCAACAAAGTAGCAAATTTCAGTTTGTGAATTTTTCTGCCATGTATTACGAAGCAAGCGATACTGCCGCTTTGCAAGCTCTAATAGTATACGATCGGTAATATCATGCACACTTGTACGGCTGCCCTTCACCATAATATGGTTTCGGTCCTTTTTTCGCGTAATAATATCAACGACATCTTTTCTACTATCTAACTCTACCCCGTGCTTTGACAATATTTCATCACGTATTGCCTCTAGTGACTCCGATACACCGAGATTATAGCCTTGTGCTTTATCATCATCAACGGTTCGATTCTTAATTACCGCGATATCCGTTGAAAGCCCACCAATATCTTGAATAATAATCCGCTTATCAATTAATTCCTTGTTAATGATTTTCAAGTCATTATCCATCACGAGATTAATAAATGCCGCAAATCCCTCGGGATATACTTTTACATCTTTAAATTGCAGGTTTACTTTCATACCTTGGTATTTGGGAGTCACTAAAAATTCAATCTGGTGCACAGACCCTAATAGCTTTGAACGGTATCCTGCATCCTTACCCTCCTTCGCTTCTCTAAGCGGCAAGCCTGTACCTAGCATGTATGTAGCGTCAATACTATTTTTCTTTTGTGGAAAAATTGCTTTATTTTCTTCTCGCACTGCATCTAACGCTAGAGTCGTAAATAACATCACAAGCGTTTGATCTTCATCCGCCTTACTACTTCCAGGGTCAAGCTCTGTCGCATTACTGCTTTTTGCCGCTAACGAGCCAACGCGGTAAATGGCGGTATTTTCTTTTAATGCCGGAGAATGCACACGAACGTGAATACCCTCCAACGGATTTTTACTATTTAACTCTTCAATCCCGATTACCGGACGGTCTTCGATGTCATGTGCCATAATATTCGGGATGTTAACTTCATAATCCATCTCTCCAAATATCGCCTTTACGGAATCATTTCCAACATCAATTGCTGCTAGTCGTGTATTTGTCATCCATCCATCATTCCTTTACTAATAAATAAGCACGATAAATAACGTATGTGCTTATATTAAGCGTATAGGGCATGTACACCTCATTCAATACACTAGCGCAAAATTAAATATAACTGTAATGCTGTAAACAATCTGTAAACTGTACTTATTTTGTAAACAATTGCGTAAACAATGAACGTTGCCACTCAAAACATCTGCCATTCCAATAAGTAAACGCATTTGTAAACTTGTAAACATTTTTGTGTACTTTTGTCTACAAAACGTAAACAAGCAAACAAAATCGTAAACAAACAAAAAAGATGATGGCATACTTTTCCATCATCCTTTAAATTATTTCTAGTTGTTTCTATCAATCCGATAAATACCCTTTTGATCGCGTAAATGGCATCCATTTTTTTCAAAGATGCGAATCATACCCGTATTATGCTTATCCGTGCTTCCAACATAGTAGGACGCTCCTACTTCTTTTTTTAATAGGTGTAAAGCATGCGTATGTAGCCTCGTACCTAATCCTTGTCCGCGTACCTCTGGAAGAACACCAAAATAAAATAATCGGCCTTCCTCTACTGTATCTGCTTCGATATGTGGGATACTGATTCCGAGCGGTTCCTTAGTTCCCGCGCGTAAAAAATAGTAACAGTAGGAACGCCAATCCCTTCCAAGTTCGCTTTCTAACGACTTCATAACCTCATCCATTGGCTGTTGCTTGTTTTTATTGGCTGACCCTGAACGGCATTTAGCATATAAATCTTGAAACTGAAGATCGCTTATCTCTCCACCTGCTAAAGATTGACACTGAATAGCTTCATCTAAAGGAGGAAGCTTAGCAAGCGAACGTGTATATTCTACAATGCTAGACACCTTGTGAAATCCTTGCTCCACAAGCCAGCCTTCTATTCCTTCATCCATTAGTAATGATAGATAACTAACCCGCTTCGATTCCCAAGCAGTCAGTAGTCTTTCAAGCTGAACTCGATATTCAAGAAGTTCTGTACCCTTCACTTTCACCTGATCGACAAGCCAATAAGCTGGTTCGTTTTTAATAATTTGATATAAATGCATGCTATCCCCCAATTCCATTCAATCAAGATTCTCCTCACATAGCTAGCAGATAAGGTTGATAGAAGTCGAAAACGAAAGCAATCGTAGTCACTTTTTTCTATTGCTATTGTATCATTGACCGTAATCCCTTTCATCTTTGTTCATGTATATAATTCTGCTGAACTGGAGAATATTCTAGTAAGCTATCATGCTAGATTCGGAGGAGTTATATATGGAGTTTGCGTATTTCACATCCGTTAAGCTAATCATGGGATTTTTTATACTTTATTTATCTGTCAGAATACTTGGCGGAAAGCTCATTGATAAAATAACCCCTTTTCATTTTATTTCAGCGGTTGTCTTGGGAGAATTACTCGGAAATGCCGTCTATGAAAAAAGTGTATCTGTATGGCATGTGATTACGACCGTTTTTTTATGGGGGATTTTGCTTTTTATTATGGAATGGATTGCCCAAAAGTCTTTATTCTTACGCACCCTATTTGAAGGAAAACCGAAAATGATAATTAGAGAGGGAAGGATTAATTATCAGCAAATGAAGAAAAGCCGCATGAACCTTAATCAGCTACAAAGTCAGCTGCGCCAAGACGGGATTTTTTCTCTTCGTGAAGTGGCCTATGCATTCATTGAGCCAAACGGTACAATTAGCATTTTGAAAAAAGCATCCTATCAATCGCCTACTGTAGGAGAACTTGATATGCTAACAAAGCCTGCCCACTTACCTATAACGCTCATTCGCGACGGCCAAGTAATGGAAGATAATTTAAATGAAATGAACAAGAACCATGCATGGTTAAAAAATCAGTTGTTCGCTCATGGAATTGCTACGGAACGTGATGTCTTTTTTGCCGAGTGGTTAGAAACAGATGGTCTCTATATCGTTCGCTATACGTAAATACACGAACGAAGGAAACTGCATGGAAACCCTGCGGGAAGAATAGGTACAAACTTAAAGTGCCAGGCTAATTTATTCATACAACAAATTAGTCTGGCATGTTTCTAGTTCAATTATCTTTTTCGGTAAAGCTCGTTTTATTTACATACTGCTTATAATAGAGAAATCCGATGACACCCCAAATAGCCATAAAGACTATGGAAGGTCTACTTAAAAGACCTGGAGAGCCTGGGATGATCAATAAGCCAATAAAACTAATACTTATAAGCACACCAACGAACGACAAATATTTGTCCAGCTTTTGTGCTGCCTTTTGAAACCCAATCCAACAAACATACAAATAAGCAATCGCCGCTAATAAGGATGACATATCAACAATATAAATGATCACTTCTCGGCCGAACCATGGCGCGATTAAGCTCATGATAGTTACAAATATGATGCTCTTATGGTGGACACCTTGCTTATTTTTAACCGTATATTTCGCATGAAGCATCCCATAGGATGAAAGCGCAGAAAGCAATTTACTACTGCTAATCATAAATCCATTAATACCGCCTGAAACAGCCGTTGTTAGCGCAATAATCAAAAGCAAGAACCCAAACATGCCAACATGATGTAAAACCGCCGAACCAAGCGCCCATTCCTGCGCACCTGCTTGTTCTGGTGCATATGCAAGGCCAGTAATTATATTTAACATCGTATAGACGATAATCCCGGAGAAAATAGCAAGCACTGCTACCCTTGTTGCCTGTTCTCGTTTAAACTTTAAATCTGTGACAACCTGTGGAATAACATCAAAGCCAACGAAAATAAAAGGAACAATCGCGAGCACCTTAGCGACCTCCCCAAAGCTAAAGCGGTAATTCACCACATAATTTTCTACGAGTGTAGCTGTCCCTGCTTTCATTCCCATAGCTATAAAGACAATGACTACATTCACAAGCAAGAAAAGCACCATCACATTTTGGACATTCGAGCTTTTTCGAAGTCCCCGAATGTTAATCAGCGCAAATAAAATAATGACGATACTGGCAATCAAAACATCAGACAAATAGACGGGGTAACCCGCTACTTCATAAAGATAAAAAAACTCCACCTTTGATCCGAACAATATTTTCATTACTAATACAAAGGCAGTAGCATTAAGAGGTACGATACTTAAATAACATAAAATCAAGGACCAGCCAACGATGAAGCCGTGCTGTCTTCCCATATTTTTATACGCATAGGAAAATTCCCCACCATCTTCTCCATGGTGCTGCATCATAATGTGATAGCCTTTTTGAATAAAAATTATCGCTACTCCACCGATAAACAGGCCAATTGCGGTATTGATGACACCAGATTGCTGGAGAAACTTCACACCTGGAAGTGTGAAGGATCCCCAACCAATAATGGAGCCTAATACTAAGCTTAATATATCGTAACGACTTAATTTATTATCCATAACGCCCACTTTTATTTGAAGTTATACGCAGTGACAATTTTATCTCGGCCTGTTACTTGATCATTAAAGTATTCGTAGAGACAAATCCCTAAATATGAACCAGATATATTGATTACATTTGTATACCCAAGATGCTGTAAAGCCATTACTGCATTGTAGCTACGTTGACCTGAACGACAATGTACATACACTGGCTGATCATGTGGGATTTCATCTAATCTCTCTCTGAATTCACTCAATGGAATATTGACAGCATTGATTAAATGACCTGCTTCATATTCATGCTTTTCACGTGCATCCATGATAAACGCATTACCTTCAACGAGCTCTCGTACTTTTGATACAGGAACTTGCCTAAATTGTCCATTTAAAATATTCAAGGAAACAAGTGCTGCGAAGTTAACAACATCCTTTGCTGTACCAAACATTGGAGAATAGCAAAGCTCTAATTCCTTCAAATCCTCTAAGGTGCCGCCCATTGTGATCATCGCTGCAATTACATCTACGCGCTTATCTACATTTCCTTTTCCAATTGCTTGAGCACCTAATATTCTTCCTGTTGGGTATTCATAAAGCAATTTAAAATGGATTGGGTTACTATCAGGCATTAGACCAACCTTGTCACCTGGAATCACATAAACAAAATCATAGGAAATACCTGCTTTTTGTGCATCTTTTTCATTTAAACCAGTAGCAGCCGCATTTTGCTCAAACACATGAATACAAGAAGAACCAATCACTCCCGTGTTCCGATGTGGAATGCCATACATATGGTCTGCCGCAGCTCTTGCCTGCCGCTGGGCAGGACCCGCTAATGCAAGCCGTGTTGGTTCATGTGTAAGACGATGAAACACTTCAATCGCATCGCCAACCGCATAAATATGGGGATCACTTGTAAGATAATTATGATCAAC
Organism: Virgibacillus sp. MG-45; assembly: GCF_036409425.1. Taxonomy (NCBI): domain Bacteria; kingdom Bacillati; phylum Bacillota; class Bacilli; order Caryophanales; family Bacillaceae; genus Virgibacillus; species Virgibacillus sp. MG-45. Next base: position 54,054 of record NZ_JAXOFU010000003.1, read on the forward strand.
CTTAATGCCACCTGTTGTGCCGATTTCAAGCCCCGCTTCTGTTGCCAAGGTTGTTTCAGGCTTTACTCCAATAGCCATGACTACTGCTTCTGCATCGACTTTTCTTCCAGACTGTAGTTCGATATAACCGTCTCCAACCTTTGCTAAACCATTACTTAAAATAAGCTGTACACCTTTATCGATCATTTCTTTATGCAAAATTTGCGCCATATCATAATCAAATGGAGCCATGATTTGATTGTTAAATTCCACTAGAGAAACATTGTAGTCAGCTAAACGTAGGTTTTCCGCGACTTCTACACCGATAAAACCACCACCTATTACCGCCACGTTTTTTACTTCTTTTTGTTGAACAAACGCATTTAGCTTCGCAATATCAACGACATTACGGACGGTAAATACATTCGAACGTTCAATTCCTTCTAATGGAGGTACAATTGGATTTGCCCCTGGAGAAAGCACTAATTCATCATAGCCTTCATCATAAACTTCACCAGAAGTAAGATTTTTTATGGTAATCGTCTTTTCTTCGCGATTCACCTTTAATACTTCACTATTTACTCTAGCTTCGATATTATACTGCTTTTTAAATTGATTCGGATTCATTAAAACGAGATCATCACTGTTTTCAACAATGCCACTTAAATGAAATGGTAGTGCACAGTTTGAAAAAGAAACATGTGGTCCACGCTCAAACATGATCACCTCGGCATGTTCATCTAGTCTTCTTGCTCTTGCTGCAACAGAAGCACCACCAGCAACGCCACCAACAATTAAAATACGTTTACCCATCTCTTCTTCTCCTCTTTTCACATTGATTTGCATCCGTCTTTTTTCTAAGCTGTTTAAACACGATCCGCTTTTCACTTATTTTATCCAGCTACTTTCCTTTTTACTTATCTTAGAACAATCGTTTTGCAACCGCATTACCAACAATCGCACCTAATGCTAGGAAGATAAAGAATATCCAACCAGAAAGCGAGAAGTTCGCAATTGGTGTATAAAGTGCCCCAACATTACATCCGTTTGCTAAGCGTGTTCCTACTCCCATTGTGATTCCGCCAAGCGCAAATAGCAATATTTCTCTTCTGCGAATATGAACGCCTGAACGAAAGACTTTTTTGAATTGACCAGCTGTTAATAAAAAGATAATGGTTCCAAGTAGAATTCCGAAATTCTGTACTGATACCCCATGCTCGAAAAATGGTAATACATACGGATCAGCAGACATATGCGTAAAGGATGCTATGGATTCTGCGGGAACGCCAAATGCCATAAGAAGCTTTCCGAACCAAATTCCATAAGGTGTAGAAGCTCCCCACCCAGCCTTCGTAACACCCATTAACAGAACAAATAGAACACTGATTACAATCGCACCTTGTTTTAATGTCCAAGGCTTCACAAACATACGATTATACGTTGCTGAGCTAAGCAGCTTGTAATCCTTGCTATCAAAATCCACTTGCATATCCTGAACATTCTCTGTTAATACGCCATGGTAGGTGTTTTGTTCTTTCCGTCTTTTTTCATAGCGATATGCAAGGAAAACAACGATTCCACAAAACAATCCAGTTAATAGTAAGGCTCCTAAATATCCGCCTAGACCGTCCCACTTAAACAGGTCCGGCAAGTATACACCGCCTTGTAATTTACTGCCAACCTCCGTAGTAAAGAGGGAATTGTTAATCCAGCTTGCTGTGTGTTGAATCGGAAATGCGATAAATATACCAAAACCGAAAAATAAAAGCGTAATAAATGCTCGAGGCAACCCGGTTACTAAATCGGTTAATACACCAGATGCACAGCATGATGAAAATGCCATACCAAAACCAAAAAGTAATCCTCCAAGCACCAACCCTACGTTAATTGGATTAATCCAAAGGTCATAACTTGTAGGGTCTGCATTAAATAAGAAAGTCGTAACTAATAATGTAGTAAAAAAGAACATAAAAGCCATTGCTCGAAGCAATTTGGTTGAACCAGTCGTATAAGCACGATTAATACTACCTGCAAAGCCTGTATAAGCACGAGATAGCGCATACCCAAATCCTACCCCGACTAAAAGTCTAAAAAATAGCATGTCGGTTTTTAATAATGTACTTCCTAAAATTAAAACAAAAATAATAGCAATAAAACCGAATACATACTCCATGTTCAACTTCCTTAAGCCTTGCCCTTGAATCACAGGTTGTTTTTCCACTTGTGCTTCCATCATGATGACTCCTTTCAAAACCATGTAATTTATTATGTGAAACACTTCACATATTTATATTAAATCCACCCTCAAAGTTAGGCAATATGTTACGTTAAACATTCACATTAAGTTCAATACTTCACAATCTTTCTGAGATATAATATTTATATAATAAGTAATTAGAAACCTTTCAAAAACCTCTTAAAATAAAGGTTTGTTGGAAATTAGTAGTCATTTATCTTAGTAAAAACTAACAAAAAATTGCTCTAAAAGGGGGATTGTCAAGCTAACTGCTTAGAAAAATATGATTTCCTGACATGATATTTTATATACAGATATGGTTATTTATTCATGTGATTTTAAGTGGTTTTAAGCGAAGAAAATTAAAAAAGCTGTTAAGCAACAACCAAAAATGATCGTTGCTCAACAACTTATTAAAAGTGCACATATACTTATTAGGTACAGTATTTCTTTTTCAATCTCCTCTACTGGCACTCTTACCAGCTAAAGCTAAAGGTTGTTTTTTTATCATAGTATTGGTTTGGCTGTAATGTTATCGATGGAAAACCATTATGATGTAAAGAAACTGGAGATGCTTGAGTTTCCAAACATACACCCATATACTTTCTAGAAACTCCTTCATGTAAAGGATGACCTCCTGCTAAGTTATTTGCAGTATACATCACCATACCTGGTTGGTCTGTCTCCATCTGCATCGTTCGACCACTCGCTTCCTCTGATAGCAGCACCTGCTTCTGTTTAGAGCAATCGAACAGAAAATAATGATCATATCCATTCCCAACTCGTTTATTTTGTTCATTTCCATGAAGAATTCCATCCTGAAGAAGCCTTCCCTGACAAAAGTCAAATGGAGTGCCCTTGACAGGCAATTTGCGGCCTGTAGGTATACTTGCTTTATCTAATTCTAGAATATGATGACTTTTTATAGTTATACGATGGTTCAAAATTGTATCCTTTAGATTTCCACTTAAATTAAAATATGAATGGTTCGTTAATGTGAGTACTGTCAACTTATCACTCACAGCACTGTAATGTACTGATAATTGGTTATAATTATTCAAAGTATATGTAACCCTTACCGTTACATTTCCTGGGTATCCTCCTTCACCGTTCGGACTTACATGCTGAAGTTGAACACCAATTCTATCTTCGCTTTGAAACGTTTGTGCATCCCAGATAACCTGATGAAATCCTACACTAGCACTATGTAGATGGTGGTGTCCTTCATTTTCCTCTAACTGATAGCAATTTGCTCCTAACTGAAAGGAAGCCTCTTGGATTCTTCCTGCAACTCTGCCTATAATTGCTCCAAAATAATTCGAATCATTCTTATAATCTGCCAGGTTCTTATATCCAAGCACAATGTTTTCTAAATTGCCCTGCTTGTCCGGAACGAGTAGCCTCGCAATAATACCTCCATAATTTAAGATGCTTGCCACCATTCCATTTCTATTAACCAAATTAAACTGCTTCCATTTATTTTCTAGGCTGTTAATTGTAATTTTCACCGTAATACCTCCGCTGCCATTCCTGTTGTTGCTTCATTTATCCTCAAAAACTTTCTACACTATCAGAAGTAAGTTATCTCCATAGTAAGAGGCCTTATTTCGTATAAATTTGACTATAATTGAAATACTTTTATCTCCTCATTCATTTCCATTGCCAGCTTCGATAATTCGTTCGCACTATGAGAAACCTCTTCCATTGTGCTCGAAGACTGCTGTACTGAAGCCGTTGCTTGTTCCACACTTGCAGCTGATTCTTCTGAAACTGCTGCAACATCCTCAATCAACTTACTCATTTCTCCACCACGAAGCGCTACTTCATTTAAATTTATTGATATGCTCGAAACCTTTTCAGCTACCTGTGCAAAAGAAGAATTAATTTGTTCAAAATTATTTCCTGTTTCTTGTACTTGTATTATTCCTTCTTTTACTTCCTTATAGCCATCTCCTAATGATTGGACAACATTACGTGTTTCCATTTGGATATTGTTGACGATGCTAGTAATCTCATATATTGAGGCTGTCACTTGTTCTGCTAACTTCTTCACTTCATCTGCAACAACCGCAAAGCCCTTACCGTGCTCTCCTGCCCGCGCAGCTTCTATTGCTGCATTAAGCGAAAGTAGATTAGTTTGATCAGCGATATCCTGAATAACATAAACAAGGGTCGAAATCTTTTCTGATTGTTTATCAAGCCCCTTTATTTTCTCAACAGCCGTAGTCATAATTACATCAATTCGTTCCATTTGCTTGATTGACTGCTGCATCAATAGGCTTCCATCATTAGTTAAGCGTTGAACGGATGTTGTTGAATCAACAATCATTTGACCATCCTTATTTGAACCATATACTCGCTGTAAGAATTTCTTCATACTTTCTGCAAGCTCAGCCGATGCATGTGCCTGCATTTCAATACCTGAAGCCAGTTCCTCCATTGTTGAAGCAATTTGTTTCCCAGCCGCTTTTACTTCCGAAGCAGATTCGTTTAATGCTTCACTTCTAGTAGATACTGTATTTGATGCAGTCGCTACCTTTCGCACAATGTTATATATGTTTTGCTTCATACGATTTGATGTAGTCGCCAAACTACCTATTTCATCCCTTCCTTCATAAGCAATCGCTGCAATTGATAAATCACCATCCGCAATCTGCGCTGTTGTATCAACAACTTTCTTTAATCGCTTGGAAATAAAATGACTAACTATAAAAATACTACTCATTCCAATAACAATCGTTATTATAATTACTATACCGAACGTAACAATACTATGAAGGATACTCCTGCTAGCATGCTGAACCGTGTTATCTTGATGTTTATTTACGATTTCAATTAATTGATATACAAGCGCTATACTAGATTCTTTTATGGAAGAAGCATTCAATCGAAAAGTGCGTGCTGCATCGACATTTCCATTCTCAATAGCTGGCATAATTTCTTCATAAAAAATTTTATCCATTGTATTGCTCTTATCAATTAGTTCTTTAAAAATACGCTGTTCCTCTTCTGTATGTAAGCTAGATTTTAACGCCGTTTCTAATTCTTTTAATGCTGCCTGATTTTGTTTAAAAGAAGAAGCAATATCCTGACTTTGTACGGCTAGATAATCAGCAATATTCCCGTCTTTAATTTGAATCAATAAAGCCATCTCTGAAATTCCCTTTGTTTGTTTACTTTGTGCTTCAATTGCCACAATACTATTCTGTGCACTACTTAATTGAAAATAGATGATTGCTCCAGCAAGTAAGAACAGAAAAATCGTGAACAAGTATACAATTGAGTATTTTGTTCCAATCCGCAAATGCTGCCAACCAAGTTTATTAAAGATATAGTTACAAGTACGTTTCCTTCTTTTTTTCAATTTTCCCCCTCCACATTCGCATCATACTAGTGAAACTTTAATCAGTGAGGATTCGTTCATCTCCCCCTGATTGTTGGTTGAGCATAACCGAACATTTGACGTTCAGTTTGAACCTCACTCAATCTTTGTGTCTTCACATAGAGGTCTTACTACCAGTTGTATGCAAGATGATTGAAGAGATTAATAGGCCCCTCTAATATACGGCTTTACTTCTAATTCATAAAATCTTCTTAATTTTTCTAACTCATCATCCTGATATGCTTTGACTGCAAGAGCTCCCACATTATCCTCTACCTGGTGTTTATTTCGAAAGCCAGGTATGACACTAGTAACTGCCTCCTGTTCAACAATCCATTTCAAAGCCGCTCTCGTCATATTGTCTCTACCTTCCGCTATCCATTCGAGCTTTCTACTTAATTCGACACCACGAGCAAATTCAATTCCTGCAAAGGTTTCTCCAACATTGAATGCAGCTCCATCCTTATTGAAATATCGATGATCATCACTCGCAAATGAAGTCTGTTCTGTAAATTTACCCGTCAATAAGCCACTAGCAAGTGGCACACGTGATAAAATACCAACTTCTTTTTCTAAGGCAAGTGGAAATAGTTTTTTTAACGGCTTTTGCCGGAAAAGATTAAAGATCACTTGTAATGAACTAGCATTCGTATGCTCCAACACATACAATCCTTCTTCAACAGTTTCAACGCTTACACCATAGTAACGAATTTTCCCTTGAGTCTTTAATTTTTCCAACGTGTCAAACACATGACCTGCCCGCAAAATATCCATCGGTGGACAATGAATCTGGTATAAATCAATATACTCTCTTTGTAATCGCTTCAAGCTTTGCTCACAATAATTTGTTACCACTTCCTCCGAATAATTAGTTGGATCATGGATATCTCCTGCTCGACAAAATTTGCTGGCAATGTATATCTCCCCTTCTTTCCCCTTTGTCGCTTTTGCCAATAATTCTTCACTATGTCCATCTCCATATACATCTGCAGTATCAAAAAAATTAACACCTAAGTCGATTGCACGCGCTAAGCCCTCTAAAGCATCATGGTCATTTGTTTTTCCCCATGCACCACCAATTGCCCATGTTCCAAAGCTTAAAGCACTTATTTTCATTGCTGTGTTTCCAAGCTCTTTATAAAACATACTTCCTCGCCCTCCAATTCTTTCAATGTCCAACCTCATCTATTAACAAAAAACGTTAAAAAGGTCATCCGAACCATACATATATGCACAATCTCGGATGACCTTTTTTCTTTTTAAGCCTAACTTCGGTACGGTACTAATTTTTTGTTTAAATCTTTTGTTTGACGATATATATCTTTATATAGTTCAAATAAAGATTGATATACAGCGATATTTTCTTCAATCGGAGTAATAACCTTTTCTACCTGCAAAAATTGGTCTGCACAAGCAGCTAACGTTTTGAACCATCCACATCCATAGGCAGCTAACATCGCTGCCCCCATGCCTGGGCCCTGTTCACTTTTTAACTTTACAACTTTAGCATCGAAAATATCTGCCTGGATTTGAAGCCATACGTCACTTTTTGCTCCTCCACCAATAGAAACAATAGTATCAATCGTCTTACCACGCTCACGAAAAATCTGAACTGTTTCATTTAATGAAAATGTAATCCCTTCTAAAACAGCACGTACAAAATGCTTCTTCCCATGAGATGCATCTATTCCGATAAAGCTTCCCCGAATAATTGAATCAGCATGCGGTGTTCGTTCACCTACTAAATATGGGGTAAATAACAGACCATTTGCACCAATTGGAATCATTTCTAACTCTGCCAATAATTGATCAAATGATTCATTGTTTGCAAATGTTTCTTTAAACCAGTTTAAGCTATAGCCTGCAGCTAATGTAACACCCATTGTATAAAACACATCTGGTGCTCCGTGGTTAAAATAGTGAACCTTTCCTTGGAAATCTTTATCGCCTGCTGCCTCATATGATAAAATTACACCTGAAGTTCCAATACTACATAATGTTGTTCCATCCGATAGAATACCGGCTCCAATCGCACCGCATGCATTATCTGCACCACCTGCAAACACACTCGTGGTTGAAGATAACCCTGTCTCCTCGGCAATTTCTGCTGTAATATACCCAACTTCCGCATCAGACCTCACTAATGGTGGACAGAGTTCTAAGTCAATGTCTAAGAGCTCACACAATTCAGTACTCCATGCTTTTTTTCTAATATCCAATAGCAATGTTCCAGCAGCATCAGAGTAATCCGTATGCAACCTTCCAGTTAGTCGAAAACGCACATAATCCTTTGGCAACAGGAAGGTGGCAGCTTGTTCAAAAAGCGCTGGCTCATGCTCCTTTACCCACATAATTTTAGGCAAGGTTAATCCTTCAAGTGCCGGGTTCTTTGTAATTTCCAATAATCGTTCCTTCCCAACAACTGCTTGGATCCGCTGGCACTGCTCAGTTGTACGAGTATCATTCCATAAAATTGCATTACGGAGGACTCGATTCTTTTTATCTAACAATACAAGACCATGCATTTGCCCAGAAAAGCTGATTCCTTCAATTTCTTTCGGATTGCCTCGAAAAGTTAGAAGTAATTCCTTTAACCCAGCGATTGTTTGCGTAACCCATTCCTCTGGATCTTGTTCACTGTAGCCTGTTTTTTCTTGAATTAATGTAAGAGACTTTGAGACTTCTTGAACTACCTGTCCAAGCTGATCAACCAGTAGTAATTTAACCGCACTTGTGCCAAGGTCAATACCAATGACATACCGCATACGAGCACCTCATTCCATGCTAAAATCAACTAGCCAATACTGGATGGAATTAAAAACATCCCCTCCAGCGCTTATCTTATTATTTGTTAAATGCTGTTAATAAATATCGATTAATGGTAGCTTTTATTTCTTCTAGACGACCTGATTTATTTTCGATAGTTGTAAGCCCTAATGCATATTCTTCTAACTTATGAAAATCGGTTTCTCCATCTACAATCGCTTTACCAATTCCTTTTGTATAACTGCTGTAGCGTGTATCAATCACTCGCTCTAATACGCTATCATCTAATAATTGCTGAGCAACCTTTAAGCCGATTGCAAAGCTATCCATTCCAGCGATATGCGCATGAAATAAATCCTCCGCTTCAAAAGAACCACGACGTACTTTGGCATCAAAATTCAAACCTCCACGTCCAAGGCCCCCATTTTTCAAAATTTCATACATTGCTAGTGTAGTTGAATACAAATCTGTTGGAAATTCATCTGTATCCCAGCCTAGCAATGGATCGCCTTGATTCGCATCAACGGAACCAAGCATCCCATGAATCCGAGCATAACGAAGTTCATGCTCAAAGGTGTGGCCAGCAAGCGTAGCATGATTTGCTTCAATATTGAATTTAAAGTGGTCTTGTAAATCATTTGCTTGTAAGAAGGCGTAACCACTAGCAACATCGAAATCATACTGGTGTGTAGTAGGTTCTTTCGGCTTCGGTTCGATTAAAAACTGTCCGTCAAAGCCGATTTCTTTTGCGTAGTCAATTGCCATATGGAAGAAACGTGCTAGATTGTCTAATTCTAATTTTAAGTCTGTATTTAAAAGTGTTTCATAGCCCTCTCGTCCACCCCAGAACACATAGTTTTCAGCACCTAGCTCTTTTCCAACCTCCAACCCTTTTTTAGCTTTTGCTGCTGCATAAGCAAAAACATCAGCATTACAGGACGATGCTGCACCATGGACATAACGTGGATGTGTAAACATATTGGCCGTATTCCATAATAGCTTCGTTTTACTATCCTTCATATAGTCTTTAATCATCGCAACAATTGTATCTATATTTTTATATGTCTCACTTAAGTTACTTCCCTCTGGAGCAATATCTACATCATGAAAACAAAAATAAGGAACTCCAAGCTTTTCAAAAAATTCAAAAGCCGCCTCAACTCTTGCTTTTGCTAAATCCATTCCACTGAACTTATCCCAAGGTCGAATCATTGTACCTGCACCAAACGGATCACTTCCATCCTCCGTAAAGGTATGCCAATATGCGACCGCAAAGCGAAGATGTTCTTCCATTGTTTTTGCTCCAATTTTTTCTTGCGGATTATAAAATTTAAATGCAAACGGATTTGTTGAGGATGCTCCTTCGTATTTAATGTTTGATATGTCTTTAAAATATGCCATCATTTCTTCCTCCTTCAGTATGCTGAACACGATTAATGTAATTGTTTTCAATTTCTATTGTACCAACGTTCAATAGTTTGTACAATCAACAAACTAAGTTTTAAAAAAACAAGCTTACCTCTGTTTTCATGCAAAAAAAGAATGCTTCCTTTATAATAAATGCATATTCTCATCCTAAGCGTTACAACCAAAGAGTGGAGGTAATATAATGAATTTATTTAGCAGTACACTTTATCGTATGATGGAATGGATCTCTCGTTTTGCCTATCTCAACCTTCTATGGATTCTTTTTTCCTTACTTGGACTTGTAGTGTTCGGTTTATTCCCTGCGACAATTGCAGTATTTGCTATTATGCGAGATTGGTTAAGAGGCTCAACTGATAGTCCAGTTTTTCAATCCTTTTGGAAATACGTTAAAGCTGATTTTGTTAAAAGTAATCTCATGGGACTTTTTGTTGTTGCTATCGTCCTGCTAATTCGTATAGATTTGTATTTTATTCAAATGAATATTGATGAAAATGTGACTTGGATGAACATACCTTTATTTGCATTCATAGTTCTATTTCTCCTTTTTCTATTTTACCTATTTCCTTCGTTTGTACATTTTGATTTGAATATTTTCAAACTAATTAAAAATGCATTCCTCATTATGCTCATTAGTCCAATACATAGCTTTCTTATCATTTTAAGTATCGGATCGATATTTTTTCTTTTTAAACTAATTCCTGCATTGGCATTTATATTTGGCTCAAGTATCTATGCATTTATTACCACTTGGCTATGCTTAGACGCTTTCCGAAGAATACAAATTAAACAAAGTAATGCTTCATAATAGAAAAAATTTTCATCTGCTATGGTGCTGTGTAATCGTAATGATTCACAGCATCAAACAAATTACCAACTATCCTTTAATTGCACTTGACGAAATACCTTCAACCACTTTATTACTAAAGAAAACAAAGGCTAAAAGAATGGGTAAAACACTAATGATCAATGTGGCTCCAATAGCGCCCCAGTCAGTCATATACTGCCCGATAAAGTTTTGAATTCCAACTGTTAAGGTTTTATACTTGTCCGAGCTAATAAATGTATTAACAAATACAAATTCATTCCAGTTGTAAATCATATTGATGATTACGGTGGTTGAAATAACTGGTCCTGTCATTGGTAAAATTATTCGGAAAAACATTCGATGAACGGAACACCCATCAATAATAGCCGCCTCTTCAATTTCACGAGGAAGTGTGTAATAAAACCCAAGCAGAATCATCATCGTAATTGGCAAATTATAAGCTGTATACGTAATCACGATGGACCATGGGCTGTCGATTAAGTTAACTTTTAAAAACATGCTAAAAAGTGGGATGATCGCAGAATGGATTGGGATCATTAACCCTACCATAAATAAGCCGAGTACAAGCTTGCTTAGCTTCCATTGCATTCTAGTAATAGCAAACGTAGCCATACTCGCTAGCACTACAGTTAGGATAATTGCTACAGCAGTTATCCAAACACTGTTCCAAAAATAAACACCTATTCCCCCATCCCAAACCTTTTGATAGTTTTCCCATCTAAATTCTGTTGGCAATGCAAATGGAGAGCCAGCAAAAATTTCACGGTTATCCTTTAAAGAAAAGAGGAATAACCATATAATCGGAAAAATTTGAAACAATGCTACAATCGCTAAAAAAACATATAGCAAATAATATCCTATTCGATTCATGATTGATCCCCCATTAATATTGAATTTCGTCTTTCGTAGCCGTTAGTTTACGAATAATCACCGTGACAATTAAGGTAATGATTAGCAACAGGAAGCCAATTGCACTTCCATAACCGAAGTCATTACTTGCAAATGCCAATTTGTACATATAAGAAGCCATTACTTCACTTGCCCCATTTGGTCCGCCACCTGTCATTACATAAATTAAATCGAAGTACTTTAATGAACCAACTATAGCGAGTACAATTGTTACTTTCACTATACCTTTAATTAACGGTAATTTAATTCGATAAGCTATTTGTAAAGGAGAAGCCCCATCAATCTTTGCTGCTTCAATAATCGATTCAGGTATGTTTTTTAATGCAGCATAATAGATAAGAATGTAGAAGCCAGCATATTGCCATAAGATTGGGATAAAGATGGCAAATAAAACAAAGCTTGGTTCAGCAAGCCATGCAGGCGGATTCTCTATACCTAGCTTCATCAGTACATAGTTTAACATCCCATTTGTAGGATTAAATACCTTAATCCAAAGCTGGGCAATCGCAACTGAAGATAACAGCATTGGAATTAGATATATTTTTCTTAAAAAGTCTGCTCCTTTTAATTTGGAAGCCAGTATCATCGAAATCATTAAATATATTGCTAAACTCAACGTAGAAAAGAATGCTAGTAATGTAGAATGCCATGCACTACTCCAAAACTTCCCATCTACGATTGCATTTTTATAATTTTCCAGCCCAATAAAACTCATATCCCCTATTCCATCCCAGTCCATCAAGCCATAATAGCCTGTCAAAACAAGCGGAATAAAGATTAGCACTCCAATTAATAACAAGGCTGGAAGCGTATATATTGCAATGATCCATTTATTGGACATCACTTTATTCATTACATTCAACCCCATATCATTTAATAAGAGGACATCCTTTCGGGAATGCCCTCTTATTTTTTTTACTTTCACCCGAAAGAAATTCGATATTATTAATTATTCTTTAGAAAGAGCTTCTTCATGAGCTTTTACAAATTCCTCCGGTGATGCATCCTTTCCGAATAGCGCTTGTATTTGGTCTAAATGAACCTGTGCTGTATCCGAACTCATTTGTACATCTGCATATAGGGTGAGATTTGTTGCATTGTTTAAATCATTTAAGACATCCTCATACATTTGCGGAAGATCTAACTCATTCGGATCCACCTTTGTTGCTGGGATAACACCAACATCCGTGACCGCTCTTGCTCCCCATTGCTTTACAAAAAAGGATGCGAATTCTTTTGCTTCTGCTTTTACATCTGAGTCTTCAGAAACAAACAACCCTACCCCAGGACCACCTACAAAGCTATTCACATCGCCATTTCCATCGACTGTAGGAAATGGAAAGTAACCAACCGAATCTCTAAATGATTGTGGCACGTCTTCATTCGTCGTGTAGTTTGGTAAATCCCAAGTTGCTATTAAATACATTGCAGCCTGTTCATTCATAAACATACTTTTTGCTTCTTCATCAGACAATCCATTAAAACCTTTTACAAATGCATCCATGTCCACTAAATTCTGAATCTCCTCTGCAGCTTGTACAAGTGCCGGGCTTTCGAACGATTCTTCTCTATTAATTGCTTTTGTAAGTAATTCCCCTCCACCAATTCGATCCGCAAAATACATATACCACATCGAACCAGTCCAACGATCTTTATTTCCTAAAGCGATTGGAGCAACACCGTTACTTTTTAACGTTTTTACAACTTCCTTAAATTCATCATATGTTTTCGGTACATCAAGACCATTATCGTCAAAAATTTTCTTATTGTAATATACAGATACAATATTTAATTCTAAAGGTAAACCATATGTTTGCCCGTCAATCGCATATGCATCTGTTGTACCTGCAACAAACTCATTACCTAATCCACTATCAAGTATATCATTTAATGATGCAAATTTATTTCCGCTTACATATGGCGCTAAATATCCAGCAGCCCAAGTCATTCCGACATCAGGTAGTTCATTAGAAGTAGATAATACCTTAATCTTATCTTTATACTGTTCATTACTTAAAACTTCTACATCAACCGTTACATCCTTATGCTCTGCTTCAAAATCTGCAACAATGTCACTCACAATTTTATGGTGTTGTGCAGAGCTTCCTTCCGGCCAGAGATGCATAAATTTAACTGTTTTTTTATCTCCGGCATTCTTTCCGCCTTCTGTTGATTCATTATCATCTCCAGATCCGGAACATCCTGCCAATACCAAAACAAATAGTAACGCGGACAACAATAATGATAACGCTTTCTTTTTGCTCATCGTACCCCTCCTAATTTTTGGTCGGCATATAACCGTTAAATTTAGAATATCACCAATAACATAGTTTGTCTAGTGGATAAACTATGTTATTTTTATGAAGATTATGGTATGATTAGTTCAAGAGCTAGCCTAAATGAAAACGATTTACTTTCACTCCTTATTTGGAAGATAATTTAGAGCTAAAATAACATCCTTATTTTTCTTCTCACCAAAAGAGTGAAATGTTCTAATAAATAAAAAATACGAAAAGAGAGTTGATGTCCAGAATGAAAACAACCCAAACATGGAACCAGCACGTTGTTAAAAAAGAAAATAAAACACTCGTACTTGAGACTATTAAAAACAATAATCCTATTTCAAGAGCAGATATTGCTAATATGACAGGTTTAAACAAAGGTACCGTCTCCTCACTTGTTAGTGAATTAATTGATGAAAAATTAATTAATGAATCTGGTCCAGGGAAGTCAAAAGGTGGTAGAAGGCCTGTCATGCTGCTTTTTAATGAAGTAGCGGGTTATACAGTCGGCATTGACCTTGGCGTCAATTATATATTAGGGATATTAACAGATTTGGAAGGAAACATATGCCAAGAAACAGCTATCAGCTTTCAGGATCTGTCCTATCAAGAAATTCAAGATAAGCTATTCCAAATTATTGACACCCTTATTGCATCTGCCCCTTCTAGTCCGTATGGCATTATAGGCATTGGTATGGGTGTGCCAGGCACAGTTAATTTACATGGAGAAATTTTATTAGCACCTAACCTGAAATGGAAAAATGTTCATATAAAATCTATTTTAGAAGAAAAGTACCATGTTCCCGTTATTATTGAAAACGAAGCAAATGCAGGAGCATATGGAGAGAAGAAATTTGGAGCAGGAAAAAAATATAATCATATTATTTATGTAAGTGTAGGAATTGGACTAGGTGTAGGATTAATTTTAAATGGACAATTGTATAAAGGAAATAATGGATTCTCTGGAGAATTAGGACACATGACGATTGAAATGAATGGAAAAGAATGCCGATGTGGCAATCTTGGTTGTTGGGAATTATATGCATCAGAACAGTATTTGTATGAAACAGCTAGTAAACCTAACTTCCCGATTCCGCCTAGTGAAACCATTAGCTTAAATACACTGATAGCATTAGCTAAAAAAGGAAACAAGGATACAATTCATTTATTTGAAACGCTTGGCGACAATTTGGGGATTGGATTAACTAATATTGTAAACATTTTTAATCCTGAGCAAATTATTATTGGGAATCGGATTACCGCAGCCAAGGAATGGATTCAAGAACCAATAAACCATCGTATGAACCGAGCATTAACCTTTCAGCAAAAAGATTTAAAAATTGATTTTTCTTCTTTATCAAAGCATTCCAGTGCACTTGGTGTTGCTGCATTTTCTGTAGAAAACTTTTTCAATGGATATTTAAAGCAAGTTTAATCATACATGCTGAAGTCGAGAAAGCTAGTAATTTAATGTATGCATTAAATTCGCTATAAAAAATAAATATGAAAAGGTGGATCAACAATGACTATAATTCAGAACCCAATCTTGACTGGCTTTAATCCTGATCCAAGTATTTGTCGTGCAGGAGAAGACTACTACATCGCCGTTTCTACTTTTGAATGGTATCCTGGAGTCGGAATCTATCATTCGAAAGATTTAAAGAATTGGCGACTTGTTTCAAGACCACTCAATCGTTTAAGTCAATTAAACATGATTGGAAACCCTGATTCAGGTGGGGTATGGGCACCACAGCTATCCTACAGTGATGGTATGTTTTGGCTAATATATACGGACGTAAAAGTAACAGAAGGACAGTGGAAGGATTGTCATAACTACCTTGTGACATGTGATACGATTGATGGAGAATGGTCAGAACCTATTTATTTAAATAGCTCTGGATTTGATCCTTCATTATTTCACGATGAAGATGGAAAAAAATACTTAGCTAATATGTTTTGGGATCATCGGATTGGGAATCACAATTTCTATGGAATTATTTTACAGGAGTATAGCGTTGACAAGAAAAAGCTTATTGGTAGATCAGAGATCATTTTCAAAGGAACTGATATTAAACTAACAGAAGCTCCACACCTTTATAAAATAAATGGGTATTATTATTTATTAACCGCTGAAGGTGGTACGAAATATGATCATCAAGCAACTATTGCTAGATCCAAGCATTTATGGGGACCTTATGAGGTACATCCGGAAAATCCATTACTAACAGCATTTTCAAATCCACGAAATCCATTACAAAAAGCTGGACATGCTTCGATGGTTCATACACATACTGATGAATGGTTTCTAGTCCACCTTACCGGTCGGCCCTTACCACGAGACGGGCAAGCTTTGCTAGACCCTCGTGGATACTGTCCACTTGGTAGAGAAACTGCGATCCAGCGTCTCGAATGGAAAGATGATTGGCCATATGTTGTGGGAGGGAATCAGCCAGCGCTTACAATTGAAGGGCCGGCAATAAAAGAAATAAAGTGGGAAAGCGATTTTAAGGAGAAGGATCACTTTGATACAGAGAATTTAAATCTTCACTTTCAAACACTACGCATTCCTCTAGGCGAAGAAATTATATCCCTAAAGGAGAACCCTGGACATTTGCGAATTTATGGAAGAGAGTCATTAACGTCAAAGTTTACGCAAGCTTTTGTTGCACGACGCTGGCAGCACTTTAACTTTATTGCAGAAACAAAGGTCGCTTTTCAACCTGACTCATTTCAGCAATCTGCTGGACTTGTAAACTACTATAATACGCAAAACTGGACATCGTTACAAATTACATGGCATGAAGACAAAGGAAGAATACTTGAGCTCATGACATGTGATAATTTTACTTTTGATCAGCCATTGAAAGGAAGGGAAATTTGCATACCTTCTCATATACAATACGTTTATTTACGAGTAGAGGTTAACATAAATCACTATCAATACTCCTATTCCTTTGATGGTGAAAAATGGATAGATATTCCAATAGTTTTAGACTCCTATAAGCTATCCGATGATTATATTCAAGGCGGCGGTTTTTTTACTGGTGCATTTGTCGGAATGCAATGCCAGGATACGTCTGGACAACGTAAGCATGCTGATTTTGACTATTTTATTTATAAGGCAAGCCATAGTAGATAACACATAATACACACCTTATACATTAACAAGCCAGCGTTTCTTCACGCTGGCTTGTTTAAATTACCGATAAAGTGATTGGCGTACTCTTTCATCCCCACCTATCGTTTTTGTCTCACTTCATATGTGCTAATCTTCCTTGTAAGGCAATACGTTTTTTTCCATCTATCGTACAAGTAATAAGTGTTAATTCATTTTGATTTGGCTTATCTTCAAGTATTTCTACATATGTTGGGTCAATAACCTGCATACTTGTTATTTCATAAATATACCGCTCTTCTTTATCATGGAGGATAACCTCAGCTCCTATGGGAACATCAGGTAAGCTGTGAAAATGTCTATCTTCTCGATATCCTCTATGACCCGCTATGGTAAAGTTACCTTCACCAAGGGTCTGGTTTGACTTGATTTGAGTTAATGCAATACTTAAATTCTCTTCAGTCGTATTCGGGAGAATTTTTTGCTTTAACTCTATTGCTGGTATTTCTAATTCTATTACTTCGTCTAATTCACTTTGTGAAAGCGATAAATGATTGATAGATGCCAAATCTACTTCATCCGATTGTGAGACCAACGATAAGGCTTCTTCTAACGCCGCTGTCTTTTGATTTTGTTTCCACTCATAGAAGAAAGGAATGGATATCATTATAGCCCCTGCGATTAGCAAAATAATACCCACTACTCTTTTGTTATTTTGCATTCGTTTCCTTCCTTTTCGTTATTCTATTATCCGTCTCTTTCGACTGAATAATAAAAGCGCACCGGCACCCATGAATGAAATTCCTAAAATGAATAGGTATCTTAGCCATTCCTCACCAGTTTGCGGCAGCATTGTTTGCATCTCTGGTTCCGGATCTACCGGAGTAGGTGGATCTACTGGAGTAGTTGGATTAACTGGCGGCACTTCTTTTGCAGTATTCTCAACAATAAGCTCCACTGGCTCTTTTTGACCAAGCTCGATTGTAAAAAGAATTGGATCACTTGCAAGAACATATCCAGAAGGAGCTTTCGTCTCTGTGATTGTGTAATCTCCTGGCTTTAGATTATTGACTACTGCGATCCCAGCTGCATTCGTTGCTATTACCTGTACTACATTTCCATTTTGATCCTTTACCTCAAACTCAGCACCCGCTAACGTTGCATCTGTATCTGCATCCACTTTAATAATCTGCAAGCTTCCTCGCTGTAATTTATTTTCAAATGCCACCTTTAACGGGGTACTTTGTGCTATACCAATTTCAAATGGAATCGGGGTTGAATCTAGTACATAACCGAATGGTGCCTTTGTCTCGATCAGTTGATAGTTACCCGGCTTTAATTCTGTTATAACTAGCATGCCTTTTTCATTTGTCACGAGGGAGGCTTGTAATTCATTTCCCGTATCATCTAGCAGCTTAAATTCTGCTCCGGCTAACACTTCTCCCGCTTCCCCTACCTTCGTCAATTCAATAGAACCAGTAGTCCACAAATTCGTGAAGGTGACTTTTGTGCTTTCCGCCTGTCCAAGACCTATTTCAAATGGAATTGGTGTGGAATCTAGTACGTATCCTAAAATGGTCTTCGTTTCCACCAATTGATAAGCACCAGGGGTCAAGTCATTTAGAATAATTTTCCCTTCCGCATTAGTTGTCAATCCATCTCGGATAGAATTTCCAGCTGCATCTTGTAATTCAAAAACAACACCTTCTAGCTTTTCTCCACCTTCCCCTTGCTTCGTTAATTCAAAAACTCCAGGGATAAGCTTATTTTCCATCGTTAACTGTACTGCTTCTTGTTGGTTAAAAACAATTTCAAATGGAATCGGTGTTTCATCTAGTTGGTAGCCAGATGGTGCTTTTGTTTCCACCAACTGATAGTTACCTGGTTGAAGGTCGTTAATCACTAATTTACCATTTGCAGCTGTCACTAGTCCCGCTTGCAGCTCTTTTCCAGTATCATCTAGGAGCTTGAATTCTGCTCCAGCTAGTATTTCACCTTTTTCTCCTACCTTCGTCAATTCTACTGAACCTGGAATAGGAGAATTTTCAAAAACTAATTCTATTGGAGCTTGTTGAACAAAATCAATTGAAAATGGAATCGGTGTGCTATCTTGTTCATAGCCAGTAGGTGCTTTTGTTTCAACAAACGTATAATTACCTATTGGCAAACCTTCCACAATAATTTTTCCATCTGCATTTGTCACAAGACCAGTTCGTAGTTCATTTCCTAAGTCGTCTAGCAGTTTAAATTCTGCTCCTTCTAGTGGTGTACCTTCCTTTGTTACCTTTAAAAGTGACACAGAATTATCGTAGCTCATATACACACCAACACGAAGTGGCTCTACCGGTTGACCTTGATCAGTTGCAATTGCAAAAGAATTCCATGCTGCTCGTGATGTAGGGTCAATCGATTCATCTAATATATCCTCTGGCACATCAGATGCCAATGGAGCCTGCATTGAGAAGGAAATTAGAATGCTCTCTCCATCTAACCAATCTTCATCATTTTTCGATTGTATCTTAAACGAATGAATATCAGTCCAATCCGTTACTTCACTTGATTTCATCCAGTTGGGCTCTTGCGCACCTGGAGGATTGCTAAGCGGTTGCGTAGTATCCGGGTAATCTGTTTTTCTAATTAAATCATCTCGTTTTGGATTTTCAGCAGTGCTATAAAACACGTCTACTCGATCTTTCCACGATGAAGGTAGAACAATTTCGCCCGTTAACAGAGGAGTAAATCGACTACCTCGATCGACATTGTCGGTAATTCCTAAATCCTCTACAGATGGTAGAACATCGATCAAAGTTAATGAAGAAATATCCTTACCACTTGTATTCGTTAGCTTTAATTGATAATCAATAGACCCACCAGGAAGTGTATGGCCAAATAAAGAAAACGCGGTATCTAGTTCACCCTTCACTAGTTTCTCGGTTTCGATATTGTATTCGCCACGCATGAAATAACGATTACCTGATTTTAATCGCGGCTCATCTGTAATACCATTTTCATTTAAATCTCCTGTATCTGTTTCTAGAACCGTGTCCGTAACTAGCGTACCATCACTCGTAGGAACATCTAATTGGTCATCACCAGAAAAGCCATATACATTAAATAAAAGACTATTTGGAGCACCAGTAGAAACGGTTACATCTAGTTCAGCAACTAGTTTGTTTCCCGGACGTAATAGATTATCATTCCAAACCACCCGAACAAGCTGACGGCCACTCCCATTATAGTTTTCATTCAGTATTTCAAAAGAGCCACCCGCAGCAGACGACGAAGCCTGACTAGATTGTCCATCTTTATCTATAAAGTTAGGATTTGGATTATTATTTATGCTTACTCCTGGAGGCATTAATACAACCGCCTCAAGCTTGTCATTCATAGCAATTGTTGAAGTACTTGCATTATCTAATCCTATTTGCATTCGATTACCGCCAGCTACAACTTCCCCTGCATTTTCATCTAATAGCTTCACACCAACGTATGCAATTGGCGGTTGATCTACTGGTTTTGGTGCAATGGTCGCACTACGAGGACCAGCGATTGTATTTCTCGGTTCTTCATCATAGCGATGATTAAAGGAACTACCATTCGCATCAACGCCATAAACATTGAAGGTGTTAACTACTTCACCGGTATAGCCTTCCTTTATTCCGAAGTAGTAATAAGGTCGTGTACCGTTTAACATGCCCGATGGAGCATACGTAAAATCATACTTGATATAGTCGACTTTATCTGTATTCAATAAACCTAAATCACTTCGTGTGTAATGCTTTTTATGTTCTGCATTTTCTACAAGAAGCTTTTCTTGTCCATTTACGGATGCCACAATATTAAATCGTGGTTGTTCATTTAATGGAATACCCGATGGATAATTCGCATTCGGTCGAAAAATGAATCCTCCAGGTGTCGTAAGTCTTTCAAATATCAGATTTGAATCAATTCGAAAAATAGTTGTATAGCTTTGAAAATCGCCTGGTTCGCTTTCCTTTAAAGGAGCAATCCCATGGCTAAAGCCTAATAATGCATCATCATACACAATTGGATTCGGATTTTGATTACTATTTGGAGCAACTTTCCCCTTTCCATCAGCAGGTCCAACATGTACTGGTACGTACCAGGATCCATCAATATGTCCGTTAGCAGCACTCGAATCAACAATATCAATCTTATCCTGACCTGATGTAGTCCTAGTTGAGTCATCAATATATGTCGTTTCTACATCTACTTGGTTCGTTTGTGTTGTGTTTACTGTACCTGTATTAACGGTAAGCCATACTTGAACCGTTTGCGAATACAATGCCGAATTCGCAGCTGATTGCTCATTTAATGTTGGAGCATCAAATTGCCATGTTAATACATTTCCGTTCTGTACTGGCTCAGGACCAGATTCCATTGAATCATAGGATAAACCAGCAGGCAAAGTATCAGTCATGATAATTTGCGAGCCTTCTTTTAAAAACATTTGCCCCGTATCTTTTTTAGGAATGTCTAATTTGATCTTCCATAACGTTTTTGCCCCGGGAGAAGGAAGGTTTCGATCATTATTCTGAACACCTATAAATTTTTTGGAAACGCTAGTTGCGCTTGCAGCTTCAATATTAACAACTGCATTATCAAATACAGGAGGTTGTTCCGTCGCTTGGAAGGTAGCTCCCGCCTCTAATGCATAGCCATTTGGGGAGACCCCATTATTTGTATTTATTTTTAGTATCGTTTCATAGGTTCGACCAGTCTTAATCTCACCTAGTGCGTAAATCAGTTGCTTATTAACTTGATTATAGATTGGAGTTACGCCATTGATCTTTAGTTCGCTTAAATCCTGTGTAAAATCCGTGAAATCTGTAATAGGTAAATCAACAACAATTTCTGCATTTGTATACGCTGTTCTTGACCCTGTGAATTTCAAGGTCAGCATATAAGTCGCATCATTACCCGCTAATGTTGTCGCCCTCTTTGGAGCTAAATCAATATCAACGTTCAAATTACCGGACAATGGTGTAATCATATTATTCACATTCATTTCTGAAGCTGCTTGAATACTCTCTACCTCTTCATCCTTTGTAATAGACTTAGCTTGCACGGTATTTTTATCATTTTTTTCGCTTGTTACTTCATTATTTTCAACAATTGCTTCATCTTTTTTGACATTATCGCTAGATGTATCCTGCTTTGGGTCCTCATCCGCTGTCGTGTTAATTTTACTTTTGTCTGTTGACTGTTGTGTCACCTGATCGGATGACTCTATTTGCGTTGTAAATAAATAAGTTTGACTGGCTATTATTTTCCCGTCCTTCATTCCATTTACAACTAATTGATTGTCGCTATTTTTAAGATCATTTAAAACCAAGGTAACCTCAACATTTTTTTCTTTAATTTCGTTAAAAACAAGTACTCTTTCTGTATCCGCATTATACGAAAAACCAAGGTTGCTCTGTGATTTTTCTTGGTTAAAGGATACGTCTTTAGGAAGTATAATTTCAAGATTGTCATAAATCTCATTCGACGAATGGACATTTACTATGGTTTCTTTTGAATTATTACCTTCTTCTAGGGAAATTTCAAATCCCTTTTGATCAACTGTTTCTGCAATTAGTGGGGAATACGTCAATTGAGAAAAGACCACTAAAACAATCAAGAAGATTGAAAAAGCTTTTTTCATACTTTAACCTCCCTTGTAATAATTTTTAAAAAAATTAAATTTTTTTCCATATTATCACCAAAGCTTCAATTATTACATTAAAATGACATAAAATTTGATAAAATGAGTATTTTTGCTCACCATTCGACATTTTATGACTTACAATTATAGACATAAAGTATGAAGCTTCATTACAAATTATTTAAATCAAAAACAAAAAAGAAGCATTGCAACTAGCAATACTTTTCTATGAGCTGATTCTTTAAACTTTTAGAGAACAGAAAATTCTAACCGCTAACGCTCTTCATACAAAAAAGAATGGCTCTCTGCCGTAGGAGATTGAGCCATCCTTTTCTTTTTCTATGTTATGATACGATTTGATCCTCGGGTACGCCTTGATCTAGACCAAGCGTTTGTGCGGTGAATGCATGAATTTCATGGAATAGCATTGGGTTTTCCGAAAGCGATTCACCATAAGAAGGAAGCATTTCTTTGATTTTCGTCTCCCAAGCTTGTACATGCTCTGGAAAGCATTTTTGGATGACATCCAGCATAACATGAACCGCCGTAGAGGCACCCGGAGATGCACCAAGTAATGCTGCAATTGAACCATCCGCTGCATGCACAACCTCGGTCCCAAATTGTAATGTTCCTTTTCCAGATGCCGTATCTTTAATTACCTGGACACGCTGCCCTGCTTCCACAACTTCCCAGTCCTCGTTTTTCGCAGTTGGTATAAAGGTCTGTAATTCCTTCATACGCTGTTCATGTGAAAGTAGAACTTGCTGAACTAAGTATTTCGTCAATGATAGCTCTTTTACACCTGCAGCTAGCATTGTAACCACATTATTCGGTTTGACAGAGCCGATTAAATCTAGATTCGAGCCCGTCTTCAGAAACTTTGGAGAAAAGCCTGCAAATGGGCCGAATAGCAATGTTTTTTTATTATCTATAAAACGTGTATCAAGGTGTGGAACAGACATTGGTGGTGCACCAACCTTTGCTTTCCCATATACCTTTGCATGATGCTTCTCTACGAGTTCAGGATTGTTACAAGCTAAAAACAAACCACTAACTGGAAAGCCGCCAATATGCTTTGATTCAGGAATTCCCGTTTTTTGTAGCAATGGCAGGCTTCCACCACCAGCGCCAATAAAGACAAAGTCTGCAATATGATGCTCGATTTTAGCCTGTTCCATATCATGAACGACTACTTCCCATTTATCATCTTCCGTACGTCGGATATCCGCAACATGATGATTATAGTCTACCGTCACACCTTCGCGTTTTAAATGGTCAAACAATGTCCGTGTTAACGCTCCAAAGTTAACATCCGTACCTGCATCCATTTTCGTTGCGGCAATCGGTTCATCTGATGTACGCCCTTCCATAACAAGCGGAATCCATTCCCGTAGTGTTTCTGGATCATCGGAAAACATCATCCCTTGGAATAACGGATTTTTCGATAATGCTTCGACACGCTTTTTCAAATAAGCAACATTCTCTTTTCCTTCAACTAGACTCATATGTGGAAGTGGCATAATAAAATCTTGTGGATTTTGAATAAGATTGCTGTTCACTAGATATGACCAAAACTGCCTTGATAGCTGGAATTGCTCATTGACCTTGACCGCCTTCGTAATATCGATCGAGCCATCCGCTTGCTCAGGCGTATAATTTAGTTCACATAATGCTGCATGGCCTGTACCCGCATTGTTCCATTCATTCGAGCTTTCTTCGCCGGCATTAGCCAGTTTTTCAAAAACCTTCACTTCCCAATTCGGAGCTAGTTCCTTTAAAAGCGACCCCAATGTTGCACTCATCGTTCCTGCGCCAATTAAGATAACATCTTTTTTCTCCATGACAACCTTCCTTATCCCCATATTTGAACAATAATCACTCTTGCTACGACACAAAAAACAAGGCGCTTCAATTAAAAAACACCTTTTCTAAATTAATTATACCTTAAATAATCGTTTACTAGCATTTTTTTCAAGTAAATATTCCTATGATAGCCGAAACAACCATTTTATATATACCATATAGCCTCCCATCATTTCAAAACAAGAATAAACGCCTTGAGCCTACATGGCAAGGCGCTTAATTTTAAAAAAGCATGTCGTGATCATTCAATTATTCGTTAACTAACGAAAGGATTGTACGGTAAAGCGTAATAAGTGCATCATGTACAAACAGGAAGTGGAGATTAGAGATAGAAATTATCCTTACTGTGCTTCCTTTGTTCCAGATGTCTTTGATTTATAAGTATTATATTGCTGACGAAACATTTCTTTTGATACAGCATGAAAGGATAGTTTTTCATTTGTCGTCCAAAATGACAAATCAAACCCACTTGCATTCCCATAAAATTCGCCTTTTAACTTGGTTTCTTTTCCGTCTAAAGTAGTATAGAACTCTACCATAAACCCATCGGTAATACCATATAGGATATACTTCCTTTCTTCATACTGATCTTTGTCGCTTTTTGATTTTGTTATCACGGAAAGCGAAGCAGTCACTTCCCCTTGCAGAAGTGCTTCGTCGATTGTTAGGAACAATTGCGTGGATCCATTATCCGCAGTGGAAAGGTATCCATAAATACTCTCAACCTCTGAGACAAATTGTGCAAAACGTTTTTTTTCTAACCACTCCGTTTGATCAAGTCCAATTTCCAAATCATGTTGCAATGCTTTCACATGGTCGTCTCGTTCTTTCTTATTCATCGACTCATATACTTTGTATTCTTTTGTACGTTGCTTCTGAACTTTCAGATTCTCTCCAGAGATCCAAGCATCAAACACCTTACTTTCCTTCCCATTTTGAACCTTCAACAAATATCCTTTTTCGGTTGTTTCCACAGTCACAGCGTATTCCTTTTCTTCCATAATCGGCAATTCCTCTTGTTCTTGGATGATTTCCTGTTGAAACAGCTTTCCCGATAATTTCCCTTCTCGACTAGTGAATTCAAACCAATGCAGAATGTTAATATCATGAAACACAAACACATCACTTTTGAGCAGCGGATCCTTTCTTTCTTCGATTAGAAATATCATTCCCAAAAAAACTACACCAACGAACACTCCAAATAATACGATCACACTCCAACCTTTTCGCTTTTTCACTTTCTCATCCCCCAGGATACCTTCACTATTAAGCTCTTCCACACATACGTAATGCTTTTTATGAAATGCGTTTAGACGTTCGTTTTTTTTTGCAAAAGTTCTATTATAACCATAATCCTATTAAATCAAAAAAGGGCTACAATCGCAAAACTGGCTCGTAGTTAAACGAGCCATTACCCTCTCTTTTTCTCTTTGCTAAAGAATGCAGATTTGTAATCTAAACTTTTTATAAAGCATAGTATGTAGAAAAAATAAAAGGAAGTGATCGCTTGACCGCATTTAACCCTGACAAGCTATTTGTTGAATTGAGAGAAGGCGTCACGGTTACAGAACCTGTTTTCCATCGGCGCTACACGCTGACTCATTCTGATCTTACCGGTGAGCTCTTTTTAACGATTGGACTGGGATTTGCGAAAGATAAAATCAACCCTTCGAAGGATGAAGTACTCGGGGAATGGACTCTATTCAATGGCATACTCGTTTATAATGCTTATTTGGATGTAGATGGGTTAACCAATGATCCGGCAGCCAGCATAAAACGGAATGAAATATTTAGACGCGAATTACCTCTTGCCTTAACAGCAATCCGATTTGGCGATAAACAATTCTTTTTCGCACATCCTGAGCTCAATGCCTGTCCGATTCTCGTTTCTTTTCTTTCAGCCTATCCGCAGCTTAATACCGTTGAATATTGGGGAAGCTTTTCGGATTATGCTATGTTTGATTAAGGCTTGTTAAACCAATCCTCAAAGAGTGGTACTTCCATCAGATTAAACCACTCTTACCAACAAGCCCACTTTCAAATTCCTCTAGCTCTAATTTCTCCGAAAACCTTCAAGCAGATTTATAAAAACAAGCACTATTTTTCTAAATCTGCACGCCGAATACGTGCTTATGCTGGATTATCGACTAAAGGAACTAAGACGAAACAACCAAGAAACTTTAAAAGCTATTAATAATAAACGCATACTCCCTTAACATTTACATCCTATTATTAATCTGTAACCATCTATTAAACTATTAGGAGGAAATGTTAATGGACAAGAAAAAGCTAGTCGTTCCCGTTTTAAGTGCAGCACTATTAATTCCAACAG
The DNA here is from genome assembly GCF_036409425.1 of Virgibacillus sp. MG-45. Taxonomy (NCBI): domain Bacteria; kingdom Bacillati; phylum Bacillota; class Bacilli; order Caryophanales; family Bacillaceae; genus Virgibacillus; species Virgibacillus sp. MG-45. The sequence continues at coordinate 80,840 of NZ_JAXOFU010000003.1, forward strand.
CCGTAAACGTCTTTGCACAGCCCAATAAGCCACTAGAAATAATGGATGTAGCATTTGTTGGAATGGATGCCCCGAAAACACCGGAAGAAAAATCATCCATGTACACACATGCAAAAGCCCTTGTAACATTATCAGATGGATCGAAAAATGAAATTGCACTAGACTATCATACCTTAGCAAAACCTGGTGAAGTCATTAATGGAAAAATTGTTGGCGGTTCAGTCGATGTCCATGGCAATCCAATTACACACGCTGATGGCCGTCCAATCTTCTCTACGGCGCCAGATATGAATTCGCTTCTAAGTGTAAACGGCAAGAGCGGAAAACTATTTTTGATTAACCACTTTGAAAGTATGCCAAAAAACGAAATTGGTGAGGTACCAAAATCCGTATACTTAAATACAGTCGTACAAAATAAGAAAACTGGAGAATTAAAAATTACCGATATTGAACCAGTTGACTTTTCTGCTGATGGTGGCGTATGGACACCTTGTGCTGGTATCCTATCCCCTTGGAATACGCATTTAGGCAGTGAAGAATATGAACCAGATGCACGAGCACACGAAGCGAATCCGGAAAATTCCCGGGTTACTCAATTTGCACGTAACTATTATCAAGATGCAAATGCGGTTGGTAATCCATATCTTTATGGACATACAACTGAAATTACTGTATCCCCTAATGGAGAAGCTGAAGCTGTGAAGCACTATAGCATGGGGCGTTTATCGTTTGAAAATGTAGTCGTTGCACCAGATAATCGCACCGTGTATTACGGTGATGACGGTAGCTATGTGATGCCATTCATGTATATTGCTGACAAAGCTGGAGATTTATCAGCTGGCACGTTATACGCCGCCAAATTTAATCAGACTAGTGGGGAAAACGGCGGTGCGGGAGATTTAGAATGGATTGAATTAGGACATGCAACTGATAAAGAAATGAAAGAACTAGCAGAATCGTTAACATTTAGTGATATTTTTGAAGCGACTGATGATCCTGCTTATGCAAAAGCAAACGGATTTACGCATATTAAAACAACCGTCGGCGAAGAATACTTAAAAGTAAAACCAGGTATGGAAAAAGCTGCAGCATTCCTGGAATCTCGTCGTTACGGTGCCATGCTTGGTGCCACATCTGAATTTAATAAAATGGAGACCTTAACCTTCAACAAAGCTGAAAACAAAATTTATATGGCCATGTCCTATGTAAAAGGAGGTATGCTAGCAAATCCTAATGATCCCGTAGATGATATTCGATTACCAAAATTGGGTGCGGGGACTATTTTTCAACTGAATATGGCCGCAAACGAAAAGGATCAGGATGGAAATCCCATTCAGAGTAATTATGTAGTTACCGACATGGAAGCATTATTAAACGGAGAAGACCTCACTGCTCCAGATGCCGATGGAAACACAGCACATCCAGATAAAATGGCGAACCCAGATAATATCACATACGACGAAAATTTAAGAACATTATTTATCGCAGAAGATAGTAGCATGCATACGAACAACTTCGGCTGGGCTTACAATATTGATACCAAAGAACTTGAACGAATTATTTCGGCTCCAGATGGTGGTGAAGTTACCGGATTGCAAGCCAGCAACGACATAAATGGAGAAAATTATCTTATGATAAGCTCCCAAAACCCTGGAAACATCGGATATATAGAGCTACCGAATATTGGAGATAAGATAAGACCTGAAAAAAACAGATAATTCTTGTAGGTAGTAAAAATCCACCCTGACATTAGTTGGGTGGATTTTTTTTAGTTTAAAAAAATTAAAATTTGAAGGATTTTCATGAAACACCATCGAATTTATTGGTAATTGTGAAAATATTAAAATATACTCATTCAACTTTTTAAAAACGTATTGCTTTGCAATTTTACTCAACACAGTAATTTAACAGCGGGAGATATTGTGGTGAAGATAAAATAAAAGGAACAGTCCACACCGAGCTGGTGTGGACTGTTTGTAGTGCAAAGAACAGGACTAGCCCATATAAACACCTTCACATGTATTTGCTTCCGGCTCATAAAAGCAATGTTTTTTATATTGTCCTGTAAATGGTTGATTGTACCATGTAGGGGGACATGGAGCATACGGATTAAAATACCAAAGCGCGAACTTGGACGGATGCTGTCTCCAGGAATCTAATACTCTTTTTGCTAACTTCTTTTCTACACCACGCGCTCTGTTATAAAAAACATTCCCTTTTTGTACAGCTTCAAAAGAATAATTACCACCCTGAATTTGAAATATTACATCGTATATGGACCTTAAATCTTTAAAATCTCCACAATTAGCAACTAATCGGTTTACAATTACATTACCAACCATAAGCATTCCTAGCTGCCCTTCCCCTTCAGCCTCTGCCCGCATCATCCTCGCCACTAAATTCACATCATTATCTGTATATGCAACTCTTGCCATTTTTATCACCTCTAAAAATTATATGAGAGAAATTTATAAAGATGATAATTGATTAAGTTTTTATTGGGTTTTGGGATGCTAATTTTGTATTCATTATTTCATAATGAGATGGTTGTGCTCATTTTAGTGCTGGAGGCTTGAATTCAGCTGAAAGAAATAGTGTCTGATGGTTGTTATAAATTTAATAAATAGCCTCTTCCAATAAATAGTTGGTCAAATTTTTCAGTAGTAATAAAGTCCACAACATTTTGTTTCTCAAAGAAAAACTCATTGCGTATTCCCAATTTTCTAGCTCAAAATCTCTTAACCATAAACTATTAATTGGTACCGGTTCCTCACCACTAATTATGACCTTCCTAATATCTCGACTTAAACGGAGTTTTCTAGTATAGTCTAATCTACTGCTTCACCTTTAACAGTCTTCTCAGAATTTTGTTGGAAAATTAATAGATAAAACAGCATTTGAAAGTGGTATAAAGATAAACATTACCAAATAAAAAAGGCTTATAGTCAAATAACTATTAAATTCTTCGAATACAGGAGGTAACAGAATGCTAATTCACTGCAGTATTTGCAAAGAAGAACTTAATTATGGGGACTTTGTTTTTCTAGATCAAATGAACTCTTTATCACACCTAAATTGCTATAGTCTAGAAGACAATTTTCCAATTAAAGATCTTGGAACTTATGAACAATTAATAAAGTTATATTCATTTATTGAATAGCTCATCAGGCGCAATTTTTACTACGCTACCCTATCTCATTTATGGTTTAAATTCTTTTCCTCTAAACAAAATGTATACTATGATATGATATAATATATTGTAAAAGATTGTCGATCGTTATTGCTTTATAGCTATAGTTTAAGAATAGGAGTTTTTTAGATGAAATTTAAAAAAGGGGAATTATTCAGCGGACCCGGCGGACTGTCGCTTGGAGCAAATATGGCCATTGTCAAAAAAGACGGCGAAATATTTGAAGTAGAACACGTATGGGCGAATGATATTGATGAGGACACATGCGAAACATTTCGGCATAATCTATGTCCTCAAAATCCTGATTCCGTTTTCCAAGGAGATGTTAGAGATCTTGATGTAACTTTATTGGAAAAAATCGATGCCTTTGCTTTTGGATTCCCATGTAATGATTACAGCATTGTAGGAGAAAGCAAAGGTCTAGAAGGTAAGTACGGTCCACTGTACACTTATGGTGTTAAAGTGCTTGAACATCATCAGCCTAAATGGTTCATTGCTGAGAATGTGGGTGGTCTTGAGAGTGCTAATGACGGTGAGGCGTTTCTCCGAATACTTACTGACCTTGAGAATGCCGGTCATCATGGGTATACATTGACCCCTCACTTATATAAATTTGAACAATATGGAATTCCGCAAGCGCGGCACCGTATTATTATCGTTGGAATCAGAAAAGATCTTAATCTTAAATTTAAAATACCTGCACCAACCCATGAAGATCCAGCATTATGGAAAACTTCAAAAGAAGCGATAGAATCACCACCGATACCTGACAACGCACTTAACCACGAATTCACTCAACATCAACAGCGAGTGGTAAAAATGCTTAATTATATAAAACCAGGTGAAAATGCATGGTCAGAAGATATTCCGGAAGAGCTCCGACTGAATGTAAAGGGCGCAAGGATGAGTAATATTTATAAACGTCTGCATCCTGACATGCCTGCTTATACAGTTACTGGATCAGGTGGAGGCGGAACACATATGTACCATTACAACGAGCCTAGAGCTCTAACTAACCGCGAAAGAGCGCGTCTACAGACTTTCCCCGATAAATTCAAATTTATCGGCGGAAAAGAGTCTGTAAGAAAACAAATTGGAATGGCCGTTCCTCCACGTGCAGCTCAGATAATAATTGAAGCAATATTAAAATTGTTTGCAGGTGTTCCTTACGATCATGTTGATCCAAAGTGGAAAGGAATTGTAGTCGAGGTTCTTGAAAGCAATATGAAAAAAAGGCAAATTAAAAAAACAGAAGAACAGTTGAGTTTAAAAATATAAGTGAATTAATCACCCCCGGAATGAATTTACTGTACTTCCGGGGGCTTTCATTATCTTTATACTGGCACTCCAAAGTCCATGAAATAAGTTTCGTTATTTAACTTATAGATTGTAACATGCGTTCTTCCATATTTCTCAAGGTCTGTCATGTTGACTTTAGAACCGAGTGGAATATTAAGTCTCTGTCTGAAGTATCTGCCTAAGATACTGTTAGAATCTGTTGTTTGTATGGCTTTTCTGTTATCCTGAGCCATAATACAACTCATCTGTTCACCGTCATCAGTAAGTAAAGTAAATGTATGCTTAAAAGGCGGAAAAAAGTTTTCCTTGTCGCGATTTATACTAACTGGTACAGGTATATATGCTTGGTTAGGCTCCCGTCCCTCTCTCTGACCCCAGTTTAGTCCACCTCGTTCATGTATTTCTTCACCACTTTTTGTCAACAAAGAGAGTTTTACAAAATCCAATTCTCCAAGTTCTATTTTATTTCCTTCTACTGAATATAATCCGATTGATCCATCATCTCTTTTTTCTACTTCTAATTGATTAATACGTATTTCATCTTCTACATTTTCATGGAGACAACTCACTGTATCTGTGCACCTAAAAACTTCTGGCAAATTCGGATAATCTACTTTTCCCATTAATTCCATTTGATCCCTAAAACCTGCCCAACTGAAGTTTGAAGAACCAATAAAGGCTTCATTGGTATCAAACTCATCATTTTGATACCAATGGTAAATTTTCGAGTGAACAGCAGGAAGTGATCTTTGATATTTTATATCCACCTGAGGATTATTTGAGACAATCTGTCTATATCTTTTATGATCCCATTCAGTTATTCCGTCTTTACAAGCCATACCAATTATCAATTCAAGAGATAGATCCGGATAATTAGAAAGAATATGAGTAAGAAAGGCCGATGAAGCGTATCCGGATAGTACTTTTAATTTTCTATATCCTTCTTGATAAGGCGTTTCAAAAATGGCACTTTCCAGTTTTGTTATATAATACATAACGACACCCCCACAGGTCTTTGAAAATAATTATTTCTTGCATCGTCGATCTCAAGAGTTTCATATAAACTCATTTGAATATATAGGATCAATGCAATATATCTCATCTCAAAGAATAAAATTAATAAAGATCATTCTAAAGATATATTCTTTAAAACTGATTTGGCAACGGCTCTGGCAAGCATTGGTGGAACTGCATTTCCAATTTGTTTAAAAGCGGTCCCCATAGGAACATTAAAGATAAAGTCATCTGGAAATGATTGTAATCTAGCTGCTTCTCTTACAGTGATTCCCCTCGGTTCCCAAGGATGAATATGACTGTAAGTATCTGTCCCTAAATGTGCTACAAGTGTATGTGAAGGTTTTTTGGGATCCAGTCTTTTCCATTTGCTGTGGAATTTAGTAGTATCATATGGCGGAACATAATCCTTTTTCAGTCGCTCATAACTCTCTTTATCATTAACGCTGATTTTGTGAAACTCACAAGCCTCTTCAAAGAGTGATATAGCAATTTCATGAGCATGTCGATAATCATCACCAGGTTGCATTTTTTCAAATATCCTAAAATCCCTCAATGTTCTTCTAAAACAATTTCCGTCTACATTGTTCCTTATATTGCTGCCCTTACCCTTTCTCATTTCTCTCTGAAAATTATTAAGTGGCGGGGCCTGGTATGCCATTTTTGTATTAACTTTAACAACTTTGTAAGGTGAACTTGCATCCAAGAATAAAGCAGGTAAATCTGATAGCGCTTCACCTACTGTCACCCATTCTTCTAAAGTGTCATCCGACGGCAATTTCGGTGCTCTAAAGTTCCTCATCCCGTTATATTTATGAAATATATTAGGGTTTCTCACAATGCTTGGAGAGTTTTTATGAGTGGGTTCGGGCATATATCTTATTTCTCCATACCTTTTTTTATGCGCAATCACAAAAGCCCTTTCTCTAGTTTGCGGCACTCCGAAGTCTGCAGCATTTAGTATTGTCCACACAGCATTGTACCCATTCTCCTCTAATATATCACATACTATTTGCGGAATATTCATCCCTAAAAAATTGACTGATTCAGGAACGTTTTCCATAACTATAGCCTCGGAATCTGCGTTTACTGCCATTCTGACAAACTCTTTGTAAAGAAATGCTCTCTTATCATTTAGACCAAACCGATGCTCACCAAGTGATTTAAGTTTGGAACGACCAATTCTTGAATAAGCTTGGCATGGCGGTCCACCGATTGTAATTACAGATTTCCCAGGATTTATTCCCAACTCTTCAGGTGTAACCTTAGACACATCATTATTCAAATGCTCCTTATCTTCTCCATTTTTCCAGTGAAGATTATAGGAAGCAGTATTGCATGCCTGCGGATCCATTTCCACACCTGAACAAATTTTAAATCCTTCAAGATGAAACCCGAATGACAACCCTCCACATCCGGAAAACAAATCAACCACTTGTGGTATATTTAGTTGGTTTTTCTGTGACTTTATTTGTATTTGCATATCCAAAGTAATCAATAAGCTCCTTAACGTATTTTATATTTCCCCCTTGGGTCAGTGAAGGCTCCACGATCTTCAGTCTCGCCGTATTCAGCTTCATTATCTTCCTAAATAGATTTCTGTCCCCTATACTGTTCAACTCGCTAAATTGTTTCATAATTTCTCTCGTTACATTTATTCTGTAGCCTTTAGGACCTGAACGTTCCACAAGTTGTACAATCTCATCTGTAGTAAAATCCCTCAACATTTTGTAGGTATCTTCTTTGTTGTCGTTCCATGATAAATGAACATACCACCATATTGTCCTTAACCATATTCGTCTCGTTTGCTTATAATATCTGTTGATATTCAGTCCCCAGCGGGCATAGACAAGATCAGGGACAACTTTGATAGATAAATAGATCCATATTGTGTCATCGGAAGCTTTTCTTTCATTAAAGTGGTAATCGTTTTTTAAAAGCAAGTACAACTCCAAACCAAATCGAAGATCATAATAATAATCCTTCTTACTACTCTGTTTTTCATTTGTGTGTATAAATTCTGTTGCTTTCTGACTAGCTGAAAGAATCTTTTCTCTCAATTCCTTCATATCTCCATCGCAATCTGGATTTGGAACTTTATCAATGTCCCACTTAAGCATTTCTTTACCCGCTTCTGATTTTGACAAACTCTTCCACATTCATATCACCCCCATTAAAATCTTGAATTAAAGTCCTCTCTCATAGTTCTGAGCAAATTCTCCGGGGATGACGTATCCCAAGGAAAAGTATTTATAAAATAATAAATAGCTTCTCCTATACTGCCGGTTTCACTGTTGTTAGCTAATATATCCTGCCATGATCCTGAACTTTTTACTGTCTCAATAATTATTTGGAGCCCTGTTGCAACAATTTCAAGCATTAGAGGAGAAGAGCCAATTCCTTTCTCAATTTTCAATTGCTTATAATGCCTGTGACCCTTATTAATTACAATTGCTACATGCTCATCATCAAATGGTTCAATCGAAGGGTCCGTAAAATTGCAATCTACCCACCACAAACCTTTATTAGGGTTATTCACTTCAAGAATAGGGAACATTGAGGTATTTCCATCAAATAGAAGCAGAGATGATCTAAGAACCCCCAATACAGTTCCAGATACCAGATGTATCTGACCGTGCGCTGGTTTGACCACATAAAGAATTACTTCAAAGGACACTTTCCCCCTAACGGTACCCTTTTGAATTCTTAGATTCATCTGATAGTCAATATGATCATCAACTGAGTTAATGACAGTTGCAGGTACAACCTTTTGCTGAGCTGAATCACGTGAATGCCATCTTACAGCGATACCCAAAACACCATCATTACCTGTTAGGCCATTTTCACCAAATAGAAATCTTGTATTCTCAATTCCAAACTCAAAAACAAGATTCAGATCATGTATGTCAGGATCATAATGAACTTTCGGGTCTGCTAATTGAAATGTATTTTCCAGACCTTCTTCAGGTTCAACACCCATTTCAATAGTTTCGTTCATTTCATTAGTATAATATGCCTTTAGAGGCTGTTGACTATATCCTATTCTTGCCATCAACTTCTCATCAAGTTCCCTATGAAATTTAATAGAGGTACTCATCTTAGACTTCCTCTCTAATTGATATATTCCTGAATGGAAGATTGTATCATCGGGTCTGATTGCTTAATATGCAATCTCCCTGATATCTCTTTTGATTCGGTTGCAAAAATTCGAATTTTGTAATTAACATTATATTCCTTAGTTGTTATAAAGGCATATTCAGGCCGATCAACGTAACCATCTTTCAATGTAAAATCTATTATCTCCACCGGGAATGGCGTGCCCAACTCTGTCTTTTTTTCCCATTCATCTCCTTTAAATTTCCGGCCACCTTCTGAATCAACATGCAACTCTATTTCTATTACTTCTTTATCATTAGGCAAATTAATAGAGAAATCCACAATCATAATATTGTTTTTATCAAGGTATGTCTGGTCAACCTGGAGTTTACCTTTTTTCTTGCTTATTCCAGTACCACCACCCCTAGAATTCCCTTTTTCACCACCTCCTGCTACATTACCAAATCCAGCAGGGGGAAGGAAAATTTTTGCTAGTGATTTGCTCAAGGCACCGCTACGTGACGTATTTGTCTCTTTCTCTTTCTCATTATATGTCTGTTTAATAAAACCCGAAACTTTATTTTGAATACGATCGACAATGGTTGGTTTTCTGTCATCTAGCATAATATCCGACCATGAAGAATGGTCTGCCTTCTCGCCACGTCTTAAATACTCATCTAAGGAAAAGTTGGCATTTGAAGCTATTACAGTATTATCCGAATTGGGTACAAAAACACCTATAATATATTGGTCTTCCGGTGTATTTTCAATACCATTTACCCATTTCCCGTGGGTTTCATAGCTGACAACCATTCCGGGTTTTCTAAGATAAAGGACAATAGGTGGGTTCATATTATTATTGTCACTCTTCTCATGACCAATATAATCATATGGAGACTTTTTATTATGCGGAACACCCATATTCAAATGGTCTCTACTTACCTTAGTAAAGGCAACCATTCCGCCAATTTTATCTTTTAACACTTTCATTAACTCAACCTGATCTAAGTTTATCATTTCTGCACTAATATATTCGTCTACAGGAACCTTACCAGTGGCAGCAGTTGTATAAAGGGTATTAATGATGGAATAAACAGGTTCCATATCTTCTTTACTAATCATCTCACCGTTTACAGAAGGCAGTAGATATTTTCCGTACGGATAAGATTTATTATCTATCCTAGGTGCATACCATCTTTGAATAGCCATATGCAAATATAAATTTATATCAGAATACCACCATAAAGGATCACTTCTTTCCTCGCGTTTAGGAACAAGCATTTCCCTGTCTATGAAAGGAATGATGACAGTTGTTCCAGTCTCATCCCCTTGATATGGCTCAATATTAAAATCATTTAGTATTTCCGCTATGGATGCCTCGTTTGTCAATGGTCTGGTAGACTGCTCAGAGTGTTGCTCTCCCCACCAGGCTATGCCCCTTTTTAAGCCTTTACTTTCGGGAAGAAGGCTATCCTCTCTAAACTCATCCTCTACAAGACAAGCAGCCAGTCTTGATTCAAAGTTACCACTACTATTTCGGATTCTTGAATAATAGACTACAAGACCCATCCCGACTCTGAAATAGACTGTTTTCCCGAGCCCCCAAGATCCGCCGGCACCAAGCTTTTCCTGTGGCATGCTAATCTCATACACCAACTTAAGGAGGTTCCCGAACTTGCCGTCTTCCTTTATATAATCTTGATGTAGAGGACCCGTGAGTCCTGTTGTATTTGAATCTCTTATTACTATACTGGTCTGTTCTTCTGTCTGATATCGCATATTCAGTTTCTCTGATATTCCATTAAAGTGCCGCGACACCTTTTGTTTTTCAAATTGCTTTGCTGAAATATCATATCTTATAGGTCTATCAGAATCATCAGCCGCATCAATGCTATTTTGTACGGACTCTCTTATGAGAAGGTCAGAAATTGGCGTGTGGCTGTTCTGAATCAATCTAAGAAGGGAACTCCCAGTTTCAGCCATCCTGGCCATTCTTGCAATTTCAATTTGCATGTCAGTCTCCTCCCAAACCTATTCATTGTCGTTTTCAAATTTTTTCATATTTACCGTAAGAGCCTTTGCGTGGGGTTTATTGTCTTTATCTCCAGGGACATTAATATAGACGCCAATAATATCTTCATTAAAGTTAAGATCTATTCTATTAGGCGATTTATCAGTTTTAACCGTTCTTGAAGCCTCAGAATCTTTACGTATTCGATAAATAATAAGTTGAGGGACATTATTTAACCCGTATGACTTTCTTATTTTTTCCATTTCCTGTTTGTTAGGTGTTGAATTGCCTTTAAAATGCTCATCTTTTATATCTGCAAACACATCATGAGGGCCTCTAAGCACTCCAATATTTGCAATATCCGCACCATAATTCATGGATGAACTTTTTTTCGACCGGTTTACCATTGTTAACGTATAATCTTTCACGCGCCATTCATTATCACGAGTAGGAGACAATTCTGTAATTGCTCCAGCACTTGGAACAATGATATTCCAGTTCTGGTAACCTATTTCCTGTTTAACTTTCTCAAACCATTCACAAAAGGCATCAATCTGATTAAATACCTTCGAGCGGGAATTAAAATGTGTTTTCAGAAGAAACTCATCACGTATAGTCTGGAAATCAACACCTCTGTATACCAAAGAGTTAGAGACCATCGATTTTTCAGGTGCTGGACAATGCTGATCTAGAAATAACTGAGTAGTTTCAATGTTTTCTCCAAGCAGTTTAGGATCATTTTCAAAATGTATTGTCTGAATAGAAGCACCTGCAAAATCCATTTCAATCTCTTGTGCTCCCTGCATCTTATTAGCAGCTGTTACACGAAGCCAAGATACTTGTGGGGAGTTTTTTACTCTTGGACCATACTCAGCCGGGCTTCTGTTTCCAAGGTCAAATTCTATAAGTTCTTTCCTTAGTTCTTCTTCAAGACTTGTCAAAAATTGAAACTGCGAAAACGTTTTTTCTGTCATCCAGATCCGGGGGAGGAGTTCATAACCCTTACGGTACCCGAACCAACGTCCCATCTGCATCAGTGAATCACCCGCATTAGCAGCTCTCAAGAAGTAGGTGCTTACAAGCCCTTCAATCGTAAGTCCCCTTGAGAGTGTGCTGCCACCAATTATAATAAAAGCCGGTGCCGGAGCTAATTTCTGTAGCTGTCGTGAATTAGGATAGGCTAATCTTATGTGGGTATTTTCATCAGTTATTCCCGTCATTGAACTGTTATCAATACACAGATGTATCCCATTATGATAAGAAAGGTCTCCCTCACTGTCCATTTTAATATGTGATATTTTCCGTTTTAACTCTAAGATAAATGGTTTTATTTTTATAAAATCCGGGTAATCCCTAAGCTCATTATCTGGAACAGGATACTCGGGGAAGCCTTCTCTAAATCTGGATATGTCAAAACGATCCTTTTCGAGATGGTATAACGCCTGACATTTGTTAATAAGTTCCTCTTGATTAATATTTTTTATCCAGTTACCCACACTCTCTGCAATCCTTGAATGGTCAATTTGACGCTGACTCGTATGTATCAGCATACTGACAGGATTTTTATCTCCATAATACCTCTTAACTGCTGCAGCATTAAAAAACCATAGTATACTTAAAACAAAACTCGGTGGCAGATCATATCGCTTTCCATTCTGCAGTTCCTTAATGAGATCCACATCCGCGTCACTGATAATTCTAACAATATCTAAGTGGTCAGAGTCCTCGCTCTCCTCATTTCCAAAAATCTGTTTTGGACCAAAGTATTCATCAGCTACCGGTAGAACAGCTATAAAATCCTTAGGATAAAGAGATTCTGGATGTGACTCGTTTAAAAAGTTCGAATAAGGTGTTGCTGTATAGCTGATATAATTCATTGACTTTGGTTGTTCGCCGCTGGAAGACACATGAACCAAATCAATCAGCAGTTCATTAATTTTGCTTCGTTCCTCTTTATCTAATCCTTTGGTGTTAATACTTCCCTGATCAGCTTCGTCATCAATAACGAGAATTTTCATCTGTTTAAGTTTGTTCTCATCATCTTTCAGCCAGCCTAGAAGATTTTCCAGCCTAGTCTTGTTTTTAAGACACACATTCAGATACTTTTGTGAGCAATTATCATTAAAATTTAGATTCTGCGTCCTTTCTCCGGGCTGTGAATGTCTTGATAATTTGTGAAATGACCGCCAATCATTGTTTCCCGGACTGTTGAGATCGCTGATAAGGCGTTCCTGTGTCTGTTCTCTTAAATTCTCTATCATGCCTGAAAGCACAATAAACGTATTCCAGCCCCAATCTGCCGCCATAGCCATGAGCCCCGCCATACTAGCAGTTTTACCGGACTGAACTTGACCAATAACTAACCCCTTTTTAGGACCTGTTTCGGACGTGTCCTTGTTAAGTTTTCTAAGTAACTTAATTGTATTTTCTTCAAGTTTATTTACTGACTTTAAGCTAAGACCTTTTCCCAATAGTTTCTTGCGGTACAATTGCCAAGACGACCTTTTATCTGTAGGGACTGTCGCCTCATTGTCTTCGTCATTCGAGATAATGACCGTTCTCGGACCAGCTTTTTTTCTGTTTTCTTCATCCTTGAATACTTCATGTTCTGCATCGACAAGTTTGTTCCAGATATCCTCAGTAATATCTTCACTCAGTACGGAAATAGCTTTTAATGTCTGATAGTTGCCTTTAATTTGCTCCCAGTCAGATCCGTTCTCTTTCATGTTCTGTATCTGATTCTTTGCGTTATCATAAATCGGTAATTTTAAGTCTGCCACCGAAAACTCCCCCTTTTTTAATTACCTCTATTTTCCTCATAATCTATGCTATATTCAGCTTCTCTACATATGTCGATATAAGGGCAGTACTTACAATGTTCCCCTGGCTTGGCTTCATATGAATTTCTTTTATTAACTGAAAGCATTTGATTTGATTTGCTTTTTGCTTTCCCATTTGGAATTAAACTAAATTCGCTTATTGCTGAACTGTATGGAACTCCTCCAATTGTGTTATCCATCTTGCAGGTCTGAGCCCTGTATGAACTGGATTCAGTGTTAATTATGCTTTTCTTAGTTTCGTTCCACTGGGGAAACCATTTATCAATAATTGTCGCTATATCACCCTTAACCTTAACTGGAGATGCAACATTAAAGTAAGTTAAAAATTTGCTATATAAAAATCTGAGATGAAAGTCATTAGAGAATCTCGTATGTGTATTCAGTTCAAAACTAAATGTTGCCCTTCTAGGACAAACCTCGGCTTCTTTCTTCATAGTTTTTGTCCAGTTTGTTCTGTCGGATATCGTACCACTTAATTCTATTTTATCATTCATACCCTTCGATATTTGTGGCGAATGCTTCTTAGGTGAACAAAAATTCAATTCTAACAGTTTCATATAAAGAGATGGCTTCAAATCGGTTTGGAATGGAAGGTTTTCAGCATAAGAAAACCTTATCTCATCAGCAGAATGCAGAAGAGAATAGAGCAGATACCTCGAAATAGACCGGCTCATGTTTTCCCTTTTTTCAATTAGTTGAAGCTCTTTGAATTCTGTACTGATTGTTTTAAGTACCTGACGTGAAATTGGCCATAAATTAAACTCCTGAGAAATCGGCAATGCTTTTTCATCAACAAAAGCAAGATGAAATTTCCTATATATATAGAAGGGCGCGCCATCTGCATTTAATAATGAATTAACCTCTTTAAATCCCTGATCTTCAGATTCAAGTTCCTTAAGAGCATTATTAAGATAGAATGCTAAACCGTTTGCCAGATCCTTTAGCATAAATTCTGTATCATCATCATTGATTTCGGATATTGCACTCAAAATAGCTTCTACCGCTTTCTTTTCTTCCTCATCAAAATAATCAGGTGCATCCTGTAGCGCGTAATCCTTAATTTGATCGAGGTGTGTTTTAATATTAACTTGTTTGTTCCAGCTACCGAATAATCTGTCATGTATAATACGAAGCGACTTGATTCCTTCAGTAATAGCATCGATATCATCCACACTTACGTAAAAATAGGACAATTGCCGCATAGGGAGGGAATGAAATTTATGTAAATCGTCAGTAGTATGCACTGGGTTTATCTCATGAACTCTATCTTCCCATTCCCGCTTAATTTCCTTCAACTCTTCTAAATTCTTAATCCAATCATCAAATTGGGTAATATTCTTACAAAACGGCATGATTTGTTCAAATTGTTTCACATAACCTCTCATGTTAACCCCATTTGCTATAACACATCCTGATAAAAAACAATCAAGCACCGCTTCAGGGGTAACTTCATAAGTTGTAATAATATCACCTGAGGAGACATCCGTGATCTCCTGTTTCAACATATGTAGTCTATATAAGTATCTACCAGCTGGATGATCGGTTAGACTTTCGTATTCGTACGGAATAAATCCAATTGCTGTTAATTCTTTTTTTAATTCTTCAGCACGAGGTGTTATGAGATGTTCAGTACGATAATCAGATAGTTCTGGCCTTTTATCCAACTCTTCCAGTCGATATTTCTCTACCTCTGCGAAGTGGGCAAGATCTGTATATATTGTAGCCTCGCTTTCAAAAGAAGTATAAGAATAACCTTCGAGGCTTTCTATCAATCGTGAAGCAACTGGGTTTATCGAAGCGTCATCTGGAACAACTTGGACAACCTCATTTATATCAGTTCCTAGAAAAGAAGTAACCGTTTCAAACGTCGAAGGAAACCTCTCATCATACAGATTCAGAAATAATAACTCATATTCTTTTTCCAGCAACTTAAAAATCTTTTCCTGAATAGGTGTTATAAAATAAAACCCGTGTAGAACTAGTTTTCTCTTTTCTATTGACCGATGAATAATATCTTTCCATTTGTCTGGGTATAAATTACACGCACTTCTCTTGCTTTTGTTTTTACTATCCATCATCTTGCTTCCCCACAAAAGAAGTACTCGCTCCATTTCCTTAAAAAGGTCTTTCTTACCTGCAAACAAAGCACTCATTTCACTGTAATCATCAGTAAATCTATCTTTTGTATGACGCCATATTTTCAATAAAATATTTTCATCATCGGTAAGGTTCCCTGCGCAGTTTCTTTGAAAATCTTCAAAAGTTATTTCTAGTTCAGTAAGTGTTCTGATCGTTTTAAGGAGCGTCATTTGATCTCTAGATACAGCCTGGAGATTATGCTTACTAATATTTCGTCCACTTTCCCATAGTTCTCTTACTGCAGTTGTTAAACTAAGAAACTGTTTAAGTTGGGCTGTCTGCGAATACCAAGATGTACCCGCCATCTCCGAAAACAGTTCGTTGAAAGTAATAACAGGTGCTTTTAAAAATGACGAATTATCTCTAATGGTCTCACCGATTCCTCTCCTTAAACTCGTTGTAGCAGTGACATGCAGACAGTCCGCATATTCTTTCTGCATCACGGAATCGGATCTGAACAATTGTGCAGGCGTTTGGTAGGCCAGTATTCTACGCGTCATTTGATCACCCTTTCCAAAGCCAGATTAGGTCGGACCAAGAGGCTTTATGATTTTGTTCTTCGTTATTTAATAAAACTTGCAGTCTGTTTTCGGTTCTTGTCAAGGCAACATATAAAAGTCTAGCTTCTTCTCTGATAACTTCAATTCCTTCTCTTTCACTAAGTTCGGCAAAAATGGGCGATTGCGTGTTACCTTTAGCAATCTTCCATCCTGCTGAAATATTTTTGTCCTTATGAGTGATTAACAAATCATCATATTGATTACTTTGAAACTTGTTGTTAGTATAAGGCACCAATACCGTATCAAATTCCAGACCTTTTGCCTTATGTACAGTTAACACCTGAATAATTTTTTCTTCATCTTTAATTTCAACTCTAGCTTCGTCCTCATCCCTATTGACTGCTATCTGGGTTTTTAGCCAGTTCCTTATCTCAATGATGTTATTAAGATCGATATTATTACTTTCTGAAGCTAAGCTGAGTATTTTGTATATGTTCAAACGGTATTTCTTAATTTCATGCTCCTGATAATCTTTTCGCGTTAAAATATCCTCGTAATCATTGTCTTGAATAAAGGAATATATAATATTAATTGCAGGTAGAGACCTTAGACCATACTCCGCCTTAGAAAGGCCTTTTATTGATTCCTTAGCTTTAGAAAGTCCTTTTTCAGGAGGTGAAATAATATTTTCATAAATATGCTCCGGTATAAATTCGAGATTGGAAAAAGGCGTCTGGAACAAAGCATAAAGACTTTCAGGATCATTACTGTAACACAATGCATTAACGAGTATTAGCAAATCCTTGGCAGCTTTAGATGAAAAAAGAGTACCGCCTATGTCCACCTCAAAAGTTATCTTATTGTTATTTTCCCTCATCTTTTCCAATAATTCCCTTACTTTTCTTGCCTGTGAATTCGTCCTCACAAGAACAGCTAACACAACAGGAGCTTCACGTTTTTCAGATGTATTCATTGAATCATAGAGACGTTTGATAACAGGCGCGATGTCAATTTCCCAATAATTTCCCATAATATTAAAATCAATAAAATCAGGATATACATGTTGATCGATTTCAGCTCGAAGCCTCCCCGCCCCAATTTCACGAGGCAAAATTTCATCCTGATCTGTACGCCATACATCAAACAAACTTTCAAGTTCCTCGAGAATCTTCTTGCTTGTTCGATAGTTTTTCTTAAGCTTAAAGCCTCTGTTAATGTGAGCTTTTCCGAGTTTATCCTCTAGCACATCAAAGGCTGTATAATTTGCTCCCCTAAAACGATAAATAGATTGTTTAATATCACCCACGACAAACAAGTGAGCATTGTTCAGTTTTGTCAGTTCGCTCACTAGATCAATTTGAATATCATCAGTATCTTGAAACTCGTCTACAAATAAATATTTAAACGGAGTATTGAGATTCTCAACCTTTAATATA
This sequence comes from Virgibacillus sp. MG-45, assembly GCF_036409425.1. Classification (NCBI taxonomy): domain Bacteria; kingdom Bacillati; phylum Bacillota; class Bacilli; order Caryophanales; family Bacillaceae; genus Virgibacillus; species Virgibacillus sp. MG-45. Next base: position 98,365 of record NZ_JAXOFU010000003.1, read on the forward strand.
GGTCTTATTTCCTTAATTTTGCTTGTAAGATCCTGAACTGTTAGTGTATTGTATCTTGTTTTTACATCTTCAAACCTTTTTCTGCATTCAATCAATGTCGCTTGAAATAAACTATGCAACACTCTACCAACAGGATTCTCAGGCGGAGCACCCCAGTCAATCATACACTGTTCCTGTTGTTTAATAGTGATACCCTTTTGCTCCATTTTATTCCAGAATTTCTCAATAATCTTTTCTAGTTCATATTCTCTCAGTTTTCCAATTTCATTGTAGCTCAGGCGATGTTTCCGCATATATTCATCGAGAACAGCGCTTACAATTTCTCTTTTCCGGTCAGTCATTGGGCTTATTTTAAAAGAAGGACTAATACCAAGTGCAGAACTGAAATCCTTAAGGACTGATTTTGCAAATGAAGGTATTGTCATTATCCTCATAGAAGCCGTTTCCTCATGCCATTCAATATATGTATTGTTACCAGTATTCTTATACATATCGAATAATCGCTTAGACAGCTTGTTTCTCATATTATCTGCCGCTTCATTCGTAAAGGTAATCATAACAATATCCCTAAGAGATAAGGCATCCTTTGTATGAAGCAAAAAGATAATGCGAGAAATCATTGTTTCTGTTTTTCCGCTCCCAGCACCAGCTTCGAGTATAATATGTTTATCTTCAGGAGCATGTTCAGTAATATACTGTCCAAAATTAAAAGTGGTTTCTGAATCCGCCTCTTTGAGAATCTCCATTGTGTAACTATCCTTTATTTGACCATCATAAATCTTCAAATTATGCTGTAAAGCGCTTTCCCACTTATGAATTCTTATATACTTAGCTACCTTTTCATCAAATTCTACAGGAAAATCATCGAAAGGAGACAGCCACTCCACACGATTCCCTTTTTTAGTCAACGCTTTAATTGTTTGTGAATATTCTTTTATATTTTCGGGTCCTATATAAAGCAGTGAATGCTTCATTGAACTTTTAGCTTTATTTTCAGTATTTGATTTAACTGCCACGGGTTTCAGCGGTTTAACAAAGTAATCTTCTTGTGGGTATCGATCAGCCGCTTCAACCGTCCGTAGTTTTCTGTATATTGTTTTAACATCATGGTCACTATACGCTAGAAATACTTCTTTATCGGTTCCGATATTTTCCGGCACTGTTTCAGAACCGTTGAGTGGAAGAAATAGGTCGGGATATCCCATCACCGCTCTACGCCTTAATGCATTTCTCTTTTTATACGCAATATCTTTGTCCGTACCATAAAAAAGCTGAAGACCAGCTTTGAGGTTACCCAGAGTTACTACCACATCCTGCTTCGCCTCAACATCATATGCATATGAAAGTGCAACATTCTCAAACATGCAACTTTCGGATAATCTAAAGTAGAAATGAAGATCTCTCACCAGTGATTCATACGCCATCCAGCAACGTTGCTTATACGCGCTGTAGATAAGATGGTTTTTATTTATGTTTTTATAATACGTTTCCATATAACTATCTGTAAAACTTTGAACTGATGGTAGCTGTTTATCTTCAATTATCTTTTCATATAAAAAAGAAACAAAAACAGGCATTTGTTCCTGTCTTACATTTGGATGTCTGCGAACCTCGTCATGATTTTTTTTATATGTCTCTTTAATCCTCGATTCAATAGTTTGAGTCGACTGGAGTATATTTAATACTTGCTCTGAGGTAATAGTCAATTTCCTTCCCCTCTCATTTAAACAAGACCTATATTTGTTAAAGGGATACTGGTGTTATGTCTAAATATTTTATGTATCGATCTTTAAATGGTTCAATATGCCCATTATAACAAATCCATATACTGTAAACTAGGGTATAAATCTACTTATTCTAAAAACTATAATATTTCTAATTCCAAATGTTAATCAAACCCCTTTTTAATAACTGATTCTATCCATCACAAGAGAAAAACCCTGATGTTCACCTGTATTAGCAGGAATCTCGTCAGCACCTATTTTCATTACAATAATGGAAGCCACGCAAAAGTGTTATACATTAAAAAAGGAAAGAGACTTCCGTTGATAGTCTCTTCCCATATATTAATGATATGTTAACATTTAGTAGTTTCATGAATTCTCCCTTAAAATGATGCACAGTAAGGAACTGATCCTAACAATCAAGAAATTAACTAGAACAAGGGCGTTACATGAACGATTATCTATCAGTAAATTTCCGATAAACAATCACAATCTTTCCTACACCTCATCCCTTTCATCCGCTTCGTCTACTGGTATATATTTAAATATTTCACCGGATTTAGTAAGCTTGGTGAGCTTGTCCAACCACCGATAGTAGACCATAGCATCTGCAAGTTGCTGATAGTCCAATTCAGCTTTTTCTCTTGATGCTTCATCTGTTTCACTATCTTCAATTATTTCTTTAAGTTGTGCTTGGGCCTTCTTTAGGCTAACCAAATACATACTCACTTCTCGTTCCCATTTCATACCATAAAATTGAGAAAAATAATTAAAGAAATTCTTTTCAGCTATGAATGAATCCTTTCTCGAGCCCTTCTGCCATACCTTTTGAACAATATTAATTTCTTGGAGTTTTCGGACGGAAGTACTCATACTCGGTTTACTCATGCCGAGTGCGTCTTTCATTTCATCCAGGGTAATAGGTTCATGTTTAAAATACATGGTTGCGTACAAACGTCCCACTGAAGGAGTAACGCCATACAGGTCCATAGTTTCTGAGATCGTATTAATCATCATGCGTTCAACCTGTTCTATTTTTTCGTTTGCATTTTCGCTGGGGGAATTATTCTGGTTTCTTTCCATGGTGGCACCTCTCTTTTGTAAATTGCATTCGCCTCATCTTAAAGCAAGTACAGAAGTTTTTCCTATCATTCTTTATCGTAAAATTAAGAGTTTATTTAATTAGTTTATAATAAATTAAACGTTTCTTATATTTTATAATTTGTAATGCAAAGAAGCAAATAAATTCAGCACTAGATTCTTATCTAATACTTCACTCCATTACAAAAGAGACGATTCTCTTATCGAGTATCGTCTCTTGATTTTCGTTTACTTCATCCATTTGTTAATGACATCCTGATTTTCTTCCACCCATTTTTGGGCGCCTTCGATCGGGTTATCCTCATTTTCCTTAATTTTATTCATTAAATCACCAAGTTGCTCGTCATTCAATTTAAAGTTTGTCAACCAGTTGCTGACCTTTTCGTGATCGGAATCAAATCCATCCCGAGTCGCCATATAGATCTGCTCTATTTCACCAAAGGTTTTTTTCGGGTCCTCCAAGAACTTCAGATCCACTTCCGAAAATATATAATGTGGTTTCCATAATGGAGCGACAATCGGTTCTTTATCTTTAACCGCATTCTTAATAGATGTAATCATTGCTGCTGTGCTGCTCGGTGACAATTTATAATCAAGTCCATATTCATCAATAACATCCTGTGCAACCAGCATTGTTCCTGCTCCAGACTCAAAGCCGATTATTTCTCCATCGAATTTATCTTTGCTTTCATTCAAATCCTCAATGCTGTTAATATCCTTCATATACGTTGGAACAGCCAACCCAACTCTACCATTGTCATACCACGGATTTTCAAAAAAGTTAGCTTCGTCCTTATACTTTTCAAAGTAACTCTTATCCTGAACCGGCAACCAGATTTCTGGTGCGACATCTAAATCTCCTGAGGCTAACGCAGCCATCTGTGGCCCCATTTCAAGAAGTTTTAAATCAACCTCATATCCTTCATCTTCTAAAATTGTCTTCCACAAATTTGTAACTGCAATATTTTCAGGCCAATTGATTTGTCCAATCGTAATTGTCCCTTTGCTGTCCTTCGCTTCGCCAGAGTTTTTATCCGAATTTGCATCTTCACTAGTTGAACCACACGCTGCGAGTACAACAAATATTAGAGTAACTAAAATTAATTGACCAACTCTTTTAACATTCATTGATTATAAACACCTTTCCAATTTAGATTTTCGGCAAACATCTAGTAAAAACTCCCCTTTTTCCCAGGAGTGGATTTAAATTACGTAGATGATTCGTCTTCTCCCCTCCCCTTTTATTAAATAAAATAAATTTATTAAATTTTTATTTAATAAACTATCCACATGTAATAGGTTATCGAAATATTTCGTTTTGTCAAATCGAATTAGATCTTTCATCTAGTTTCCTTATTGTTTTATCAGGGGTAGAGAAGATTTATAATTTTTCAGGATAAAAAAATAAGTCCTGCAAACGTATTCCTTAGGAATTCATTCGTTATATTCAGCTTCATTGGTTAGTAACTAGACTCTTTCTGCTTTTATTTGACACGTTAATTAAACTATTGTTACGATTGTTATATTAATAATGTTTAATTTTTATTTAACAAATTTAACAATAAACATTAAAGGAGTGTTGTTGTGAAATTACAGAAAATGTATATAAATGGTGAATGGCTAGATGCCAAATCTGGAGAAACACGGGATATCATTAACCCATATAATCAAAAAGTTATTGCACGTGCTGTAGAAGGAAATGCAGAAGATGCGCGAGCAGCCATTCAAGCTGCAAGAGTGGCATTTGATGAAGGTAGCTGGAGCACATTACCTGCCAGCGAACGCGGGGAGCTCGTATACAAAATAGGTACATTAATCCGGCGGGATCTGGAGGAATTAGCTGAACTGGAAACATTGGATACAGGTAAAACTGTCGAAGAGAGCCGTGCAGATATGGCCGACATTGCGAATGTTTTCTTTTATTTTGGTGGACTGGCAGATAAAGACGGCGGAGAAGTTATTGCCTCACCAATACCAAACAGTGAAAGCAAGGTCGTTCGTGAGCCTGTCGGTGTTTGTGGTCAAATCACCCCATGGAATTACCCTTTACTCCAAGCCGCATGGAAGCTCGCTCCGGCTTTGGCCGCTGGTAACACCCTTGTGATGAAGCCGAGTGAGATTACTCCATTAACTACCGTGAAAGTCTTTGAACTAATGGAAGAGGTTGGTATACCAAAAGGTGTTGCCAACTTAGTACTTGGTTCCGGAAAATCTGTCGGCGCGGAATTAGCTTCTAATCATGATGTCGATTTAATTTCATTCACCGGTGGCATTGAAACAGGGAAATCAATCATGCAGGCGGCGAGTCATAATGTAAAAAAAATCGCCCTCGAGCTTGGTGGAAAGAATCCGAATATCGTCTTTGCCGATGCTGATTTTGAGACAGCTGTTGACCAGGCGTTAAATGCAGTATTTTTTCATGCAGGACAGGTTTGCTCTGCGGGGTCACGGCTTTTAGTTGAAGAAATCATCCATGATGAATTTGTTGAAGCTCTAATTGAACGAACAAAACAAATCAAATTGGGTAATGGCTTTGATGAAAGTACACAAAGCGGGCCAATGATTTCGGCAGAACACCGTGCGAAAGTGGAAAACTATGTAGAAATAGGCAAAAAAGAAGGTGCCAAACTCGCTGTTGGCGGGAAACGCCCAGATGACCCTGAATTGCAAAACGGTTTCTTCTACTTACCTACCATATTTACAAACTGCAGAAGCGATATGCGGATTGTCCAAGAAGAGGTATTCGGACCAGTATTAACAGTAGAAACATTCCAGACCAAAGAAGAAGCTGTCAAATTAGCGAATGATACGATTTATGGTTTGGCTGGTGCTGTATGGACGCAGGATTTGAATAAGGCAGAATTTGTTGCCGCACGGTTACGAATGGGCACCGTTTGGATCAATGATTTCCATCCTTATTTTGCCCAAGCACCATGGGGTGGTTATAAACAATCAGGCATTGGACGGGAGCTTGGACGGGAAGGCATCGAGGAGTATACCGAAGTAAAACACATTTTTCGCAACAAGCAACCTGAACCTGTTAAATGGTTTAACTAAGATTTTGATAGATTAATAGCTCTAAGTCCTCTTACTTAGGAAGGTTTAGAGCTATATGGCGTATTTCCGCTATAGTCTTGGCGGATTCCCAAAAAGAAAAGCTGTGCCTTGATTTACAAGGTAAAAACATCATGGTCCATTGCTTGTGTACAAATTGTTAAAATAATTTTTAATAAATAAAATAAACTTAATAAAATATGATTGGAAGATATCGTTTGCCAGATTGCTGATTTCTATTAACTATCTTCAAGGAGGTATTTCACATGAATCAAACTTATGATTACGTAATTGTCGGCGGTGGAAGTGCAGGTTCTGTACTCGGCAACCGCCTAAGTGCAGATAAGAGTAAGACTGTGCTTGTTTTGGAAGCGGGGCGCAATGATTACTTTTGGGATTTATTTATTCAAATGCCTGCAGCATTAATGTTCCCATCAGGCAATCGTTTTTATGACTGGATCTATTCTACAGATCCTGAGCCCTATATGGATGGGCGTCGTGTCGCACATGCTAGAGGCAAGGTGCTTGGAGGATCAAGCTCGATCAATGGCATGATCTATCAACGCGGGAACCCGATGGACTACGAGAAATGGGGATCTGAACCAGGGATGGAAAATTGGGATTTCGCCCATTGTCTTCCGTATTTCAAGCGATTGGAAACAACCTTTGGAGCCGATTCTACGGATGAGTATCGCGGGCATCATGGTCCAATAAAATTAAAGCGTGGACCTGCGACAAATCCTTTATTCCAGGCCTTTTTCGATGCGGGTGTGGAAGCTGGTTATGCAAGAACACCCGATGTAAACGGTTTTCGGCAAGAAGGCTTTGGCCCATTTGACAGTCAAGTGCATAATGGCAGACGAGTTTCTGCATCACGGGCATATTTACGACCAGCGATGCGTCGCAAAAACCTTACTGTAGAAACACGAGCTTTTGTTACAAGTATCAATTTTGAGGGTACCAAAGCGCAAGGGGTAACATATCAAAGGAATGGAAAAACCTATCATGTTAACGCAGGGGAAGTAATTCTTTCTGGTGGTGCCTTTAACACGCCGCAACTTTTACAATTGTCTGGTGTAGGGGACGCAGAGCATTTACGCTCACTTGGTATCGATCCGATTCTACACTTACCAGGAGTAGGGGAAAACTTAGAGGATCATCTCGAGGTATATATCCAGCACGCATGTCCACAGCCCGTTTCCATGCAGCCAAGTTTAAATAAAGCTAAAATGCCTTGGATCGGCTTGCAATGGTTACTTGGTCGTACTGGACCAGCAGCATCGAATCATTTTGAAGGTGGCGCATTCGTCCGTTCCAATGAGGAAGTTGATTATCCAAATCTAATGTTCCACTTCCTACCGCTAGCTGTCCGATACGATGGGCAAAAAGCCGATACAAAACACGGATTCCAGGTACATGTCGGACCAATGTACTCCAACTCGAGAGGAAGCGTGAAAATCCGATCACGTAATCCTTTTGAGCATCCAAGTATCGTGTGTAACTATTTATCTACCGAAGAGGATCGACGCGAGTGGGTTGAAGCAATACGGGTCACACGGGACATCCTTTCTCAACCCGCTTTGAAACCTTACACCACTGGTGAGATTTCGCCTGGTCCTTCTGTCCAAACAGATGAAGAAATTCTGGAGTGGGTGAAGAAAGACGGGGAAACGGCACTTCATCCATCATGCACAGCTAAAATGGGGCCCGCCTCCGACCCAATGGCTGTCGTTGATCCAAATACCATGAAAGTTCATGGCCTGGACAATGTACGGGTAGTGGATGCATCTGCCATGCCAACTACAACCAATGGAAATATCCATGCTCCGGTATTGATGCTGGCAGAAAAAGCAGCAGATATTATTCTTGGACGCGAACCGATGAAGCCGGAGTATAAAGATTATTACCGTCATGGTGTCCATCCCGCAGAAGCCGGGACGGTTGGGAAATAAATTATCGATAGGTTTTTAGGAAAAATGAAAAAAGACCGTTCTCTATAACATGAACGGTCTTTTTTATTTGTAGAATTTGGATCCAGTTGGATAGGTGTATTTTAAAGAATATTCTTTACTTCCAATATGATAATACACTGTTCACCACCGCCTACCCTCTCCTGGATAATATTTACTTGGTTGCATGCAATTTTTATTATACAGGTGGTTATTCTATTTATCCTGCTTGCTGTTTTGCAGTCTTTACCTTCCCAATACCTTTCTTTGGCATACTCACCACAAAAAGGCTGGTGATGATTAGTGGTAATCCGATTCCGATGCCAAGATGGAACGGTTCATCTAAAATAAAGATTCCTAAGAAAATCGTAATAAACGGAATAATAAAGGTTGTTAATAAAGCGAATATCGGACTTGCTGAAATGACCAAATGATAAAACAAAACATAGCCTAAGCCCGATCCAAGACAGCCTAGAACAACCAAAGATGCGATCACCGGGAACGTATTTACATGCAAAATCGCCGCCGGCTGTTGAATTACACTAATAATCCCATTTAACAATGCTGCAACCCCAAGTGTCCACATCCCAAGCTGCAAGGCCGATATGGTCGGGAAATATTTCTTAACAAGAATAGAATTTAACGCATAACAGGATGTGGCGATTAACATAAGTATGGCATGCGCAATGGAAAATTCCGCATTTGTAGCTTGCCCTGAAAATAACAGCAACGATAATACAGCGAAAAATCCAATCAAAATACCTGCATACTGATTTCCTGTCGGTTTCTCACGCAATACCCATATGGACAATAACAGACCAAGCATTGGTGTAGTCGCATTTAAAATTCCAGCCACTCCTGTATCCAATGCTGTCAACGAAATGCTAACAATGGACCAGGGGATTGCTGCTCCAAGCGAAACGATGAATATGAACAATAGGTTTACGCGAAACTTCGTCTTATGCTTACTGCGCAACCAAAAAGGAAACAAGGCAACGAAACCGAACAGACACCGTAAAAAGACTACGGTTATCGGATCAAAATAAACTAACAGCTGCTTCGTCCACAAAAAGGAAGAGCCCCATAACAAACTCAAAACGAGTAATAAGAGAATCGCCTTCATTACTCACCCTTATATAAAGCTGTTGGAATTTTTACTTGTGCACCTTTTTGTGTGACGACATGTCCTGCAACCTTGGATGCATAGTCGATCGCTTTTCGTAAGCTATATTTTTTACATAGCCCAACAGTTAATGCGCCATTAAAGGCATCCCCTGCACCTGTTGTATCCAGAGCCTTTACCTTTGTTGCCGCTACCCAGCCACTTTCCTTGCCATCTGTAAAATAGGCGCCTTGTTCGCCTAAGGTTACAACAACACATGTAACACCTTGCTCTAGTAACGAGTCACATGCAGCAATGATGCTTTCCTTTGTGTTTATTTCCATTCCAGTTAAGGTGGCTAATTCCGTCTCATTGGGTGTTAATATGTCCACTTTTGCAAGCAGGCTGTTTGATAGCTTTTGAGCAGGCGCTGGATTTAAAATAACAGGAACATTATTTTCTGCAGCAAGCTCTATTCCCGCAACAACTGATTCTAAAGGAATCTCAAGCTGCATGACGACCGCATCTGCATCAACGATCGCATCCTTGGCCTCCTTCACTGAATCTGGTGTGACATGATAATTCGCACCATTCATTAAAACAATCGCATTTTCTCCTGTTTCACTTACTTGAATAAGCGCATTTCCGGTAACTCCCGCTTCACTAACATGTTGCGTAGAAATATGGTAGTCACGTAAATTCGTTAACGCCCTTTTACCGAAATCATCCTGACCAACACAACCAACAAAGTCAACCTGTGCTCCTAATTGAGACATCGTAACAGCTTGGTTAGCGCCCTTCCCGCCAAAGGAAGTTTGATAGCCTGTACTATGAATTGTTTCACCCGGTTTTACAATATAGGGAACATCATATACGACATCTATATTGATACTCCCAATAACCGTCATCTTCATTGCGCTTTTCCCCCTAATAACAACTGTTGCTTTAAATAATCTACTAATTCCGCCTTATGCAATACTCCATTTGGCAATCCTATTAAAGAAGCCATTCGCGCAACCGCTGGGGGCTTTAGCATACTTTCTTCTAAAACATCATGCTGATAAAAAATATTAGCAGCTTTGTCGTTCGCGATTATGCGGCGATTCGCCATTACGATGATTCGTTCAAAGTGCTCTGTAACAAATTCCATGTCATGTGTAATTGTAATAACCGTTTTTCCTAGCTTTTCTAATTCGGCGAGCAACGTACCTAGCAGTTCGAGTCCAATTTTATCCTGCCCTGCTGTCGGTTCATCTAAAATAATGATATCTGAATCCATCGCAATAACAGATGCAATGGTGACAAACTTTCGCGTTGAATAAGGCATGTTATACGGGTTTTCCTCTGCATATTCAGAAATTCCACAAAGCTCCATTGCCCAATTCGTAATTTCTTCCGTCTTTTCCTCATCAAAGCCCATATTCTTTGGTCCGAAGCGCACTTCACTCATCACTTCATTATGAAAAATTTGATCATCTGGATTTTGGAAAACATAGCCTACTTTACTCGATATTTGTGCCGTTGTTTTCGTTTTTGTATCCCATTCACCAACTAACACTTGTCCACTCGTTGGTTTTAATAGTCCGTTCATTAGTTTTACAGCTGTTGTTTTTCCAGCACCATTTTGTCCAATAATCGCAACCCTTTGACCACTAGGGATTTCCAATGATAAATTTTCGACCGCATTTGTGCCATCTGGATACGTAAAACTAACATCTTGTAAATGTAGCTTTGTCATTATTCATTCCCCCCATCATTCTCAAAACAGGTCGTAATCTCTGAATCCCGAATAGGTAGGAAGTTTAGCTTTACACCTTGCTTTTGCAGCTCCAATGCTACCTCTGTCACATGTGGGTATTGAATATTAGCTGTGTTAAAAATCTCGCTTTCCAACACTTCTCGGGTCGGCCCCTGCATCAGAACCTCTCCCTTATCTAACACTATTAATTCATCGGAATACTCCGCAACCAAATCCATTTTATGCTCTACAAGAATAATTGTTTTGCCTCTTTCTTTCATTAATCGAATGATCTCAAATACATGCTCCGTTCCAATTGGATCTAATTGGGAAGACGGCTCATCGATTACTAAAATGTCCGGATCCATGACGATAATAGAAGCTAATGCAACACGTTGGCGCTGTCCGCCTGATAATTCAAAGGGATTTTTTTCACGCAAATGCTGAATTTTAACGAGCGATAACACCTCTTCCACTCGTTTATATATGTCCTCTTCGGCAACCCCGAGATTCTCTAAGCCATATGCTACTTCATCAAACACGGTATCTTTCACACCGGAAATTTGAATGAATGGATTTTGAAAGACAAAGCCGATTTTTTCCCCAAGCTGACCTAGCTGATATTCGCTCATATCGGTACCACCGAGCTTAATCGTCCCTTCCAAATCTCCTTTATGGAAATGGGGAATAAATCCGCGCAAAATATTACAAAGCGTTGTTTTACCAGAGCCATTGTTGCCAACGATCGAAACAAAGCTGCCTTTTTTAATTTCCAGTGAAACATGCTTTAATATCCACTCTTCCCCAATCGGATAGCGGTAGGAAACATTGTCTAGTTGAATGATTGCTGTCATAGGAAAACCCTCCAAATAATGAGTCCGATTATAATGCCGACGTATACCCATGGAAGCACACGGTCAATGGGACGTTTTGTTAATTTATGCAGGCTTGTCTTTTTGCCAGGTGCTGAGAAAGCACGCGATTCTAGCGTAATTGCTCTTTCCTCTGTACTTGCAATCGAAGAAAGGATAAGTGGCGTTAACGTTGGGAAAAAGGCTTTTGCACGAACAATTAAAGACCCCTCTGTCTCTACTCCACGCGTTTTTTGCGCCTCCATGATTGTATTTGATTGACGACGCATTTCCGGAATGATTTGTAAGGTGGAAAGTACGATATAAGCGCCAGTTGGTGGCATGCCAATATCCTCGAGTGCTTTCACAAAGTCCTTAATTTCTACAATCCTAAAAAATAAAATAAACGCTGAACCTATCGCTAAAATACGGGAGGTTAAAGAAAGACCTTGTAATAAGCCTTCATTCGTTAGTTCAAAAATCCACCAAGAGCCAATGACATCCTCTCCTGGGTAAAAGAACAATTGCATTAAGAAGACAATTGCCAAAAGAATGATTAACGTTTTGAGAATAAATGATATAAATGACTTTGCAACCTTCGCCATAGCAGCGATCACAATTAATACTGGAAACCAAGCATATGCAAATAGATAATTTGGCACAATAATGACTGATACGGTAATAAAGATTGCAAAGTAGAATTTTGTTAACGGGTGAAGCGATAAAATTGGATTTTGATTCATGGTGTAGCTCCTTTCAAAAGTGGAGTATGTTCACACAACTCCAAATAGTTTTATGAAATAATAGATAACACCCCACACTTAAGCGGTATTCTCCTTAAGTGCGGGGCATTGCTATCTCTTGAATATGCCCTTTTTCAAGTAAAAAGATTAGGATGCGTGATCCGTTTTTTTGCTCTTTGTGTTTCTCTTTTTCATATATAAATGACCATATTTCATTTTTGATAAATAGCGATCGGAAATACTCTTTACAACAAAGTAAACTAATAATACAGAAACGACCTTATCCGCTATTTCAGTAATGATTGCTGAAGAAAAAACCGCTCCCCAAATATTTTGCCCCATTGCTAAGAATGTTGCTGTAATTGCTGAGGACGTATTACCAGTTGCTCCCCCAAAGAAAATAACCGTAATTGGCGAAGAAACAACAACCGCAATTGCTGTAATTACAAGGCCTGAAACAATCGTTTTATACACATTACTTAGCATTCCATACTTGGATAATAGACCTGCTCCAACCCCAATAGCCATGGAAGTAACAACATATGGAAAATAAACCGGATTAAAAATTGCTGTAATCGAATTCGTAATAAGTGCTGCTACTAGCGCAACCCAAGGTCCTGCGATAACCCCAATTAAGATCGTACCAATCGTATCTAGAAAAATTGGTAGCCTTAAAATTTGTGCCACCTGAAAGCCAACAAAGTTAACTGCGATACCGATAGGAATAAGTAAAATTGCTAATAAATTAAAATCTGCCTTAATTTTTTTCAACATGTAAATTTCCTCCTTTAATTAATTGTTCTGCTTTTTGAATTGCATCAATAAACATAGCCACAAATCGCTCACGATCGACCGTATGAAGCACATGAACATTCTTTGCATAAGGCAAGGACTGTGTATAATCCACCATCGTTGTGCCCCTCGTTAGTTCACTGGTTGTTTCAATTGCTACATAACAATCATCCCCTTGAAACAGCTTTGGTTCGACAACATACCCAACCGCACATAAGTCATGTAACCGAACGTTCGTATCGTAATTCTCTTCATGAAAAGCAGTTTGTGTTGCTGCCTTTGTATAAAAGGTCATTAACTCGACGAGTCTTTCCGTTAGTTCTGTCCCTATATCGCCAATGCGTTTCAGGTCATCCTCATCTAAAAATGCTTTATGCGTGACGTCCAAGCCACTCATGACAATCGGAATACCGGAACGGAAGACAATATCAGCAGCATGTGGATCAACATACACATTAAATTCTGCTGTAGGTGTCATGTTTCCTCCCACTGCTGCTCCACCCATGAAGGAGATAGAGCGAATATTATCTTTTACTTCTGGATGTGCTAACAGGAGTGCGCCAATATTCGTTAAAGGACCTGTTGCAATGAGAACGATTGGCTCATCACTTGTCATTATCGTCTGATAAAGCGCATGGATAGCTGTACGGTTACTTTCTTCAAAGCTTGGTTCAGGAAAAATAACATCCCCTAATCCATTTTCACCGTGAACCTCCTCAGCAACTTCTAAATCAACGAAAAGTGGTTGCTCTAAACCTCTTGCCACTTCCACTTCTTGATTCATGTAAGTCAAAAAGCTTCTTGCATTATACGCCGTTTTATCTTGCGTTTGATTTCCCGCCTCTGTCGTAATTAAACGAATGTCTAATTCTGGTCGGACAAAGGCAAATAATAAAGCCATTACATCATCTATACCTGGATCACAATCAATTATTACTGGAATACGCTTCATTTAGTCATCACTCCTCTATGCTAGTTCTAGTCTCTCTTGCTGTATCTATATATTCACAAGCAATACCTGTGTTTAAGCGACGCACCATCTTGGATGTACAGCATGCTGGGCTCGTCCCAAACCGTGTCGTCACTTTTTCATTTATGCTCCATTACCGATTCGCATTCCTTCTTTCCTCCAGAACTCACTTAAGATAACACTTTTAGCTTTAATACTGAAATAGTATAACACATTATTTTTAAATGGTATGACATAAAAGTGAAATTTTATTGACATATAACAGAAAAATGTTGATTTATTACCACTTTCATCCTTTTATGGCTTAGACCTTCCACAATTTCACCTTGTGAAGCGATTAAGACGTGTGCATCAGCCCTATCAATCCTCAAGAGAAGGGCTTTGGATGAGGTTTTGGGTGCTATTTCTTACGACAAGTGTTGGTTCGTAAAACAATGATTCAACAGGTTCATTTCGTAATTTCTTAATGAGAAGCTTTACACTGTCCTTGCCAATTTGATATGTATTTTGCCGAATGGTAGAAAGCTTCGGATTCAAAGCCTCTCCAAATGGAATATCATCGAAGCCAATCACAGATAAATCATTCGGAATAGAAATATTTAATTCGAACGCTGCTCGATATACACCACAAGCCATTAGGTCGTTACCAGTAAAAATAGCGGTCACCTCATGTTCCGCAAGAAACCTTTTGGCCAGATCGTACGCATCCTCCATATGATAGTTTCCATTCAAGATGTAATGCGATGGAATCGAAATATCATGTTCATTCAATGCCTGCAGAAATCCTTTTAAGCGCTTGTTCGCGTTCGTAATGTCAGCAGGTCCTGTCATACAAGCAATTTTCCGATGCCCTAATTCAATTAAATGCTTACCCGCTAAATAACCTCCTTTGAAGTTATCCATGAACACCCCCGTGGCTGAATCGACATCAACTCCACGATCCACTAAAATATATGGAATTTGCGAATCCGTTAAGATCCTCTCGTTTCCACGCGTTAATTTGTTCATGCTTGCTAGTAAAATCCCATCAACCTGCTGTTCCTTTAACAGGTGAATGTACCGCTCTTCCTTGTTCGCCTGATCATCTGAATTACAAATAATTAAACTAAAGCCATTCTGAACCGCTTCATCCTCCGCACCTCGACATAATTCAGGGAAGAATGGATTTGAAATATTCGGAACAATTAGCCCGAGCATGTTTGACTTTTTCGTAATGAGGCCCCTAGCAAACTGGTTAGGACGGTAATTCATTTCTTTAACAACTTCTAAAATACGTTTTCTTGTTTCTTTCGACATCCCCTCTTCCTTGTTATTTAATACACGAGATACCGTTGATATCGAATATCCCGTTTCACGCGCGATGTCCTTTATCGTATACTTCGTCATGTTATCACCTAGTTTGAGAAAACGTTTTACGAAAACGTTTTCGTTTGAAATCATATTACTGTAAACGGTTACACATGTCAACAAAATTTTTTCATTATTTTGATGAGTTTTGAATTTAGTAGAGAAGTGATATATAACAGAGCACATTAAATGCAGATGTTAGATGGGAAATTAGAAAACCAAAAAGTAATTTCATATGAAACTAGCCACCTTACCAAGATTCAGGGGGAATCAAAGAATACTGTAAGAAAAAACTAATTACTTGGATAAGGGATCGGGAAAAAGAAATTCTAATACACCTTTAAATACCTGTGCTTCAAACGCTAGGGGAAAAATATTTCTGATTTTAGTGAAGTTGAAACAGCAAAGAGCACTTTAAGCTTGCTAAAAAAGAAGAGGCTTCACCTAAAGTTTAAACAGGGAAGCCTCTATCTTACTCTTTTATTGTATTCTTGGTCATAATCTCTAATACCTGCTTAAAGGTTTCAAGGTCCTTCTCAGGAATACCTTGAAGCGTGTTCCTTTTAAAATTCTCAGCAATAGGAAGTAATTCGTGATAAACCTTGATGCCTTTAGAACTTAACTGTAATTGTTTAATACGCTTATCCTCACTAGTTTCTGAGCGGTGTATAAGTCCGCCTAATTCCAATTTTTGAAGAAGCCTTACCACACTTGGTTCTTTGATAGCCATTTTATCTGCCAGTTCTTTCTGAGTAATAGAGTCATTATTGAAAATATAATACATCGTAATCCACTGGCTTCTTGTTATATGATAAGGCCTGAATTCATTGTCCAGGGCTTCTACTAATCGTTTCGAGCTCTTATTTGTAATAAAGGCAAGACAGTCATCCAAATTAAACAATGAAAGCACCAACCATTCTTAACTCATTCATTCAGAGTTATATTTCATTTCATCATTATAGCAAATTATTGGTGCGAATGCTGAGATACGCTTTAATTCAAATGAACGTTTCGATTACTTTATCCTACTTGCACTCGGTATTTATTGAGATTGAAATATGACTACTCACGCTTCGTGCAGTGCGCCAATACTTAAACCTAATGCTGCTTCGTGAATCACTTCAGCGGTCGTTGGATGCGCAAAAATAGTTTGTGTAATTTGCTGTTCAGTAAGCTTGTTTGAAATCGCAATCGTAAGGCTACTAATCAAAGAAGAAGCGTCTGGCCCTATGATAGACCCTCCTATAATCTTACCGGTTTGATTATCCTTAATGAGCTTAATGAAACCGGCTGGCTCATTCATTGTTAATGCCTTTCCGTTACTGGCAAAGGATACCTTACTCACACGATAATCGATTCCTCGCTCCTTACACTCATATTCTTGCAGACCGACGCTAGCAATTTCCGGAGACGTAAAAATAACATTCGGTACAGCTGTATAATCCATTTCCGATTGTTCTCCAAGTATTGTATCAATAGTATGAATACCTTGATGTGATGCTACATGGGCAAGCTGCATAATATTCGTGACATCACCAATTGCATAAATATGCTCCACATTCGTTCGCATCTGTTTGTCAACGGCAATCCCTTTCCCATGCGCCACTAACTGAACTCCTGCCTGATCAAGGTCCAAGCCATCTATATTCGGTTCACGGCCAATTGCAACAAGAACCTTTTCACTTACTAAAAGGTGTTCTCCACTGGCCGTCACATAGGTCACGATCGCTTCTCCATTATGAGCTCGTTGAATCTTAGAGACTTTAGCTCCGATATGAACATGGATACCCGCCTGCTTTGCTGCCTGTTCAAGCTCTTCCGTTATATCGCTGTCTAGCATGGTCAGAAGACGGTCCATAAATTCCACCACATGCACGTCAACGCCAAGGTTACGGTAAATAAATGCAAACTCCATACCGATGACGCCCCCACCGATGATCGTTATACTCTTTGGCAATTCTGTACTAGCTAAAGCCTCTGTGCTGTTCATGACAAACGGTAGATCAATACCGGGAATATTCACCTTAGAAATCTTTGAACCTGTCGCTATAATGATATCCTTGGCAGAAATTTGGTAATTATTTTTCCCCTTCACAAGAACCTTCTTTTCGGAAAGGAAGGATGCATCGCCATGGATGACCCGGATGTCGTTCTTCTCCATTAAGAAGGCAATACCAGATACGAGTTGATTTACTACCTCTTCCTTACGACGAATAATTTGCTTCATATTAACTTGGAGGCTTGTGTCTGATTCAATGCCAAACAAAGCGCCATTCTTTACGCTATGGCAAACCTCTGAAGATTTAACAAGGGACTTTGTAGGGATGCATCCTACATTTAAGCAAGTGCCCCCTAACGTCTTCTCTTTTTCAACTAATGTGACACGAAGCCCTTTCTTTGCTGCATAAATGGCAGCAACATATCCACCTGGTCCAGCACCAATAATGAGTAAATCAGCATCCACCTCATCCGTTGGCATCTCCTCATTTCGTGCTTGCTGACCCGCTTCAGCTTCAGTGCTGTTCGATTGGATTGGCTCCATTTCAAGCAGCACTTCATCCGAAGAAACTTCACTTCCTTCTTCAACGAGTATCTGACTGATGACGCCACTTTCTTCGGCAGTAATTTCGAGGTTTCCTTTACTAATCTCTACTTCCATTAAGGTATCACCAGCAGTTACCTGACTACCGAGAGAAACATGGATTTCTCCGACTATTCCAGTTTTCCCACCAGGAATCATTGACATTTTAACTTGCATCGTTATCCTCCTCAAATATTAAAAAAGGGGTTCTAGACCCCTTTTGGTTCATGAATTAATATCTAACTACTCCTGATTGTACTAATTTCACACCGTTTGCAAGACAATCACCTACCGGACATGTCTTCTCAATAAATGCTGCAAAAGCTTCTGCCTTTTCTTGGGATTCATTTGTTTTAAAATGCATTGTAAAGCGAATTTCCTGAAAACCAGTTCTTACATCTGCAAGTCCCATGAAACCATCCGGGTCTAAATCGCCTTCCAGTTCAACATGAAATTCTTCAAAAGTAAAATTGTGAGCTTGAGCGAATGCACTAGCAACAATGGACTGGCAAGCACCAAGCGCACATAGTACGATTTCAACAGGGTTCATTGCCTTATCCGTTCCACCCAAATCCTTTGGTTCATCTGCAATAATTTTGAAGCCTCTGGAATTACATTCGACTTGAAGACCTTCCGGTAATTTTTTCGTAACTGCCTTAAAAGTAGTCAACATTTTTATTCCTCCTAGAAAGTTTGTGAAATACTGAGCATATTAAAATCTTAGCACGGTTTTTCAATAACATCAATACTTAGCTAAGTAAGTTTTTTTATTTCCATAAGATTTTGTTATAAAAATGTCACTAACTCTTCGGTGGCTGATTTAGAAAAAGAGCAGAAACGCTCGCTTAAACACATACAACTTTGAAGTGAGGCGTATGTTTCAATAAATATTAAGACAGATTTCAGGGCGGAAAGTCTATCAGAATATTTTCCTCTTATTTATGATACGGTTCACCGTACCGGTTTGTAGGGTAAAATAAAAGAAAGACAGTAACTAGTACTACTTACGATTGCGTTTCTTATTTACAGCCATCTGATTTAACCAATTGTACCGTCTTTTTTACCACTTTTTCTCAAGAAGAAAAAAGCCTATTACCTTCTCCTTTTCGGCAAGGCATTAGGCTTTTGTTTTGGGAATTGTGACTGATTGTGGCAGAGTCTTAGGAAGATATAACAGAGATAACAGAGATAACATATAATGATAAATTAGTCTATATATATATATATCAATTATCACTCTCTATTTTTGTTAATTAAATCTCGTAATCGGTCTAAGGAATTATTTCTATCATTAACTGTAGTTGGGCTTTCATCTTCACTTTCTTCTTTAAAATGACTCTCACTAACTTGTTTAAGAATATTCTCTAATAAATCCTGCTGTTCTAATGACCTTTTAGCGTTTCTTCTCTTACTAAAGTTAAAAATAATTAAGATTAATGATAATAAAAGTATCAATGTTAACAAAGTATATAATATAGTCTTGTAAATTGTTTCTGACTGACTCTTTTCTCTTATAGTACTATTAGATACATCATCTGTATAAGAAACATCAAACTGCTTCTGTTCATTCTCTAGCCAGACTTTTATATCAATTGTTGAATTATGTGACAATCTATCAAGAGATAAAATTATTGTAGAATCAGATTCAATCTTCTTATTAGTTATTTTCTCAGTACTATTTATATCATTAAAATAAATCCTACCATCTAAGTTTAATTGAATTCTTAGATTCTTTGTTGATTTACCTTCGTTTTTAATCCTAATAATTCTAAGGGAACTACCTTTATTTAAATTATTGTCCTTAAATATTTTATTGTTGGCTATTTCCTCAGGAATAAATTCATTAATCAATTCTGTCTCTAGGACTAAATTTGCTTTATTAGAGAATACTTTGCTAATAATACTGTCACCAAATAATAAGGTTAGTAGAGCAATGATAAGCATTAAGTAAGGAATAATATCATTTAAAATATATTTCTTATCATTCAAAAATGCCTCCTCCTCGCTTTGAAGGCATCTCAAAAACAACTGATTCTTTGGGAACATATGAATTTTCAGTACAAAATTCAATATATTGTAATTCTCCATTTTTAGTAATATTGGATATTTTATTCCTTATACTCTTCATAGTTGCAATATCAACCTTTGGCAAGATGCTATCAGTGATAAGCATTCCCAATCCATTTTGGACTTCATTTCGGCAGAGAGTAATATGCAATGCCCACAATAGCAACACTCTTTGGCCAATTGACATATTTCTCATATTTTTTAATTCTATTACATGTTGCAAATCACTACCTACTAGACTATTAGTAATAGGAGATATTTCTTTTATAATTTTTAGGAAATAAGGATTTAGTTTAGATATTTCATTGTTTATGCTATCTTTAAAATTTCTTAGCTCTTTTTCATAAACCTCCTCGGCATTATGTAGTAATTTAGTTTTGTTCAAGTATTTATTTCTGAAAATCGAATACTCATCCTCTAATATCTTGGTTATTTCTTCTTGTTTTGTCACATATCTTGTTTTCAGGGTATTTTCTACAGATTCTTTGTATTGTTCAATAGTTTTTAAAGACTTTGTTTCAAATTTTAGTTCATTTTTTAAACTACTAATATCATTTTTTATTAATTTTAAGTAGTCCTCGTTATATCCTAATATTTTATAATAATTGTTTCCTCTGTTTAGATAAGTTTTACTCAGTTCAATTTCTGATAAGAATGACATTTTAATAATATCAATTGAAGAATGATCATTATTAATATTGTCATTGTTAAAATTTAATTCATTTTCAAAACTAATATTTAATAATTTAGCATATAGATCATTTAATTCATATGAATCAGCATTGACTATTACATTAATATCACCTTGAAATGTTATTTCATTTGAACCAAATTTTCTAGATATTTTGTATACTTCCCTACCAAATTGGCATTCAATATAAGGTTCAATTGCCGTGCTATAAATCTCCTCAGAATTAATATCTACCCGCTTCAAACCTAATACATATTGCATTATATTAAAAATTGTTGTTTTCCCAGTATTATTTTTCCCAATGATATAGTTCTGACCAGTATTGAAAAAAATCTGCAAATCTTCTCTTAGATATAATTTTTTTAAAATCATCTTATTCATCGGTTTCCCCCTCTATCTAACCTTTAAATTACTCAATAGATATTATTTTATTAATTACATCTTATCTAGAAGACTAGATAATGATCATCTTTTAATCTTAATAAAAGGCTTTACATGTCTGGTTACTATTGTATTGTTACAATCTTTTTTATCATAACCACAATAATTCTCTAATTAAAATAAATAATACTAATAGTAATTTTATAAATCAATGCAAAAATAAACTAGCAAAAATAGGTGAATTTCATCAACAATAAACATTAGATTATTGCCAATCTCCCGGAAGAATCAAGGTGGCAATAGACTGTATCCTAATGATACACTGTTTGTCACTCAATGGAAAACTGTGTCAACGTTGGTGCACTTCTACGCCGTATCATTTTGACCTAATACTATATACCTCAACTAATTTATTAGTATTATAATCATTGATCAGAGGTTCTAAATACTTTGTTAATAGTATAATTTCATCGGAATTCAATATATCCATTGAATATTCAGCCGCCGAAAAGACCGACCTTAGTAACATATCTAAAGTTCCACCAAAAACCTTACCTGATTTTTCATTTTTCTTGTTCCTATTTACTTGTGTTAGTAACTCATTTAAATTAGAAGTTTGTTTTATGTCTAATTTCGAACAAATATAACTAAAATTGGTATCGGAACTAATATTTAGTATATAAATTAATGCATCATAAATACCTTCAATTGCTTCCTTCTCTAGATATGTCTCTCTATTTACTGAATAATATAGTTGTAATGTGCTTACCAACTCCAAGAATTCATTAATTCCCGTTACTTTATTAACATTTAGATACCGTTTACTATCGCTATAATATAATTCATTGAATTTATTATTTTCTCTATACTCAACAAATGAGATTCCTTTTCTAGATCCTATTTTATTCCTCTTAAGAGAAACATCATATGTATACATTACTATTGGAATGAATTCAGTAGTTAACCATTTATATGCTTGTTCTACTGTCCAATAATCTCTTATCCCATAATTCTGATTATTTTCAACATCCCACCAAACTAACCACACTTCATCTGTTGTTTCCCAACTATCGTTAGACTCAGCTAAACTATGTATAAAGCAATGAAAACCTGAGTTGTACTGTGGAGTGGGTTGATTATTATAAACTTTAATCATATTCCTTCCCGATGCGTCAAATATATGCCATTTACCTTCTCCATGATAGTTATCATGTTCATCCGCAAATTTTAACATTAATTTCCACAAATTCTTATTTATTTTGATAAGCTTGTACTTTGTCAAATCATTACTTAATGGTAGAAATTCTTTACAAAATAGTACTTTCTCAATTTTCTCTATGGCAATTATATACTCGTCAATAAACCTATCAACTACTTCACAAAGATGCATTGTTTCATCCTTACTCAGATTGAACCTACAATTTCCTAATTGAATAATAAAATTGTCTTCGCTTAATTTATCAATTATATAAGGACGCATTAATAGATCTATTGGAGTTTTCTTCCCAATAAATAATGTTTGAAGGATATCAGTATGAGATAAATTTATACTCATACCACGAATATAAAAACTATTAAATGTAAATAAGCAGCTTCCCTCAGGTTCATGAAGTCTAGGTAGATGGCCATCTAACCTTACAGAAAAATGTTTTATTGAACGAACATTTGTGAAACTATCTTCGTATTTAACATATTCATCGCCATAGTCAGCAACAAAATTATTTACTTGATCTATATATTCCTCCAACTTTAATTCTCCAGTTTTAACAGCCATCCGCATTGTCTCTATTTTAAGAGCGTATTTTGATTCATCTAAGTATTTATTTATTTCTCTATTTACATCATTTATCTTATTCTTTGCTTTTCTCAACAGCTTTGCAGTAATTTCCTCTGGTGCTTCATAATAACTTTTTTCTCTATTACAATAGCCACATGCAGGTCTTAAATTGTATAAACTATTAATTTGAAAATCCTTTGGTAATTCATACTTTTTTAATACACCATAAAGCTCATAATGATTTTTCTCAAGACTTTCTGCAATAATATGGTCTATTTGAAGCTGTGTGTAATTTATAGGTTCTCCACAGATTGCACATTTCTTATTATATGCTTGCCAAATAGCATATCTAACTTCTGACTTTTGTTTTAGATTCTTCATTTTTCCTCCTAATTAAGTGTAGACAAAAAGGTCAGTAATCAACTTCTAATAAACCTGTTGATTGCTTAGTTGACTTTTTCATTTTACATTACCAATCGAATTTATAGATTTTCTCCCACTTCATTATCAAACCAGAGTACATCTAGTAAACTTGTTTCACTAGTAGGTTGAATGCTTTTTTCTAATACTGGTATTTGTACAGCTACTGGTATCTCAGTTGCCGTACCAGTAAAAATACAACCTCCTGGTGGAAGTATAGGAATCGAGTTGTACGATACATTGTCCAAAAAGGAGATTGTTTTACTCATTGTTTGTAAGTCATTATTATTTATCAATCTGTGTATAAACACATTATGTAATTGAGAAATAATTGTATTTGATATATCAGAAGGTCTTTGACTTGATATTGTTAAAAAAACCCCAAATTTTCGTCCCTCTTTTATTATCTCCTCAAATACTTCTAAACGATAGTCCTTCCAATTTTCACTTTCCCTAAAGGATTCTTCAGATAGTATGTTATGGGCCTCATCAATAATTAAATGCAATGTTTTTGAGGTTAAACTCTGAGCTTTGTGATTTTCATATATCTTTTTACATAAGAGTAATGGAATGATCTTTCTCATTTCTAAATTAACATCTCTTAATGAAATACTAATAATATCGTGAGTCGCAATATCCATAAAGTTACTTTCACTAATTTGAAAGATTTTTTTCAACTCATTTTTTCTTTTTTGAAATCTATGAATGATTGGTGATATATGATCAAATTGTGCAATATTATATAGGACGTCATCAGTTAGTCGAATCCCCAAAGCTGCTTCAAACAAATCAAAGTATCCAATCTCACCTTGAAAACCATTAATTAATGCATCTATTTTCTCTTTAAACTTTTTCACTTCTAATTCGGCATTTTCTGGCTTGTTTAGGTAAATCTTCCCGTTTTGGTGAATAGTATATTCAGAATCAAAACCACGAACACTCTCTCTGCATATATCACTTCCATGAGTAGAGTAATTTCTAAAGATTTCGGGGAACTGACTCTCATCTTCTATACTAAACAAATTCTTCACACAATTCTTTAACAGATTAAATGCATCAATTTCTTGCTTATTTATCCCTCCATTATTCAAGATAGTCTTATGCCTCCGTGATAGTATTTGAGAAAACCTCTCTAATGGTTCATTTGCAAGTTGTTTGGAATAATAATTTAATGCTCTTTTTATAAAAGGGGCTTGGGTTTTTTCTGTTGCTTGAAGAACTATCCTCCAGAATTCCTCGTCTAACCAACTTGCTTCGATACAAATCTGATCATTACTACTTCGAGTAGATAAAATAATATTTTTCTTGCTGCTTGATAGAGTTGTGTCATTTGAATATTCACCATTAAAATCAAGAATAATAAATTTACTTTTTCCTTGTATATTTATATTTGGTATGTTTAACAAATTGTGATATAACCTTACAAGTGTATTTGATTTACCGCTTCCTGTATTACCAAAAATTCCAATGTGAGATGCAAATAAATTTGTAACACTAGCTCTAACCTGAACATCTTCAAAAATAGCTTTGCCAATTAAAATTGACTTTTTACTTGTAAAATGAAAGATTTGATTTAATTCTTTTTCAGAAACAAGGTATGCCTCATTATACAGAAGGGGTAGTACTCTTATTCCTCTTTTAAAATTGCCATTTTCAAATGTTCCAACTACTGATAATTCTATAAACCTATCATATTGGTTTAAATGTTTTAATTTACTTGTATCGTTTACGTACCGTTTTTCCTTTATAAATTCCTTTTCTATTTTTCCTATAATATACAAAAAGTCTTTCTTTACCTTTACATAACTACCAATTCCTACATTTCGATATATCTCTCCCTTATAAAATAGACTTGTATTATTTTTTTGTTTATCCACCTTTACTACAATTGACCTTCCATTTATCTCTACTACCTCTCCTATCCTTGAAAAGGCGTTTTGGTCTAGAAAGTCTCTTGTCTCCTTTATAGTCATAAATACGCCCTTCTCTCTGATACCTGCGATAGTAAATGATATAGTATATTGATAAATAATGAAAAATCTATGTTAACTCTTGAATTTTCCTCCATATCCTTTTTAGCTAAAGTCAAATCATAATTTGCTGTTTCAGTACTTGTATGGGAATCTTCCTCATCCTCTAAACTCACTTCGTTAACTCTTACAACCTTTACATTAGGAAATGTATGAAAATAATCTAAGACTTTTTGTTCACCTCTATAACTAAATGGAAAAATATACAAGCTAAGATATGGGTTCCCTAATGCCCTCTGCGTAATTGACCTGATATGCTCATCTTCGAAGGAAAAACCAGAGCTTAGTAATACACTTTGTTCTCTTTCTAGTTCATTAGAATACAATCGTGATAAATCGTAGTATGTATGCTCCATAAGTGTACGGACAAACTTTTGCTTTGTTGGTAAAATAATTGGTATATTAGATTGATTTTTAATATATCCATTTTCTTCAATGTGTTCCTTAGAAAGAAGTGAACATTCTATATCATTACTAATTAATATAGAATCGGGATCACTTTCTAGTTTCCAATTTAAGGAACCATGAAGCTTAATAATATTAAAGCTCGGTTCCTCGTATTCGTATGAATATGAATCACTTAATCTATAAATCCTCCTTTGAAAGTTTTTGCTGCTAAATTGCCTTTTCAATACACCTACACCACCATCGTTGTACGGCATTTTTAGGCTTTCAGCGGCTATTTCAAGAAAGGGATCATAGTTTGTTGTGAATACATTAACCTTTTTAGGTAAAATGTTCGAACCTCTATGTAATATGAGTGAGTATACAGTATTTAAAAACTTTTCATAACGAACTTTCGTTTGGTGAATTTCATCTTCACTTGCATATTCATCTTTAATTAACCGATTACTAGGAATCATAGCTGATTTTATAAAGTTATTTAGTTCATCGGATATTTCTTCTAATAATCTGTCATCTTTTGAAACTGAATACTTCCTTACTTTATCTGTTATTTCAACTTCTACATCTCCTAAAGATGGAATAGCATGTAAAGAACAACCAGAACCTAACAAGAAGTTAATATTACTACTTTCAAAATAACTTTTTAAATCATCAAGTATATTACTTTTATTAAAAAGGTAACCCAAAAAATCCGCCTCCATCTACTTATTAAAGTTACAAAATGATGTTATAATGCAATTCTAGTATTCTAGGTCATAGCAGGTTTCTTTACTAGCTACACTGGAACATGCAATGGTTCCTTATTAATTGTGGCAGCCTGTATTTTTCTTTGTAAGTAATCTTTTAAATCTCCATCTTGATCAAGCACTCTGTGTATTTCCTCAAGGTTTATAAGAATTATCAATACTTTAGAAAGTGATTCTTTACAAATCGTTATAGCAGGCTTTGTAAAAGGTGATGCTGAAATAAATATCCCACAGGCATGGCCACGATTAAAAATCCGAACTAAATGCTGAGATACCTCCCCAACTCCAATGGGCTTATCCCACCACTTCATCTCTACCAAGAATAGTTTATTCTCTAGCTCTACTACACCGTCAATCTGTTCAATGATACCTTCACCATCAAAAACATTTAATGTAAATGACTCTCTTACAAGAATTTTGTTTTCTTCAAAAATCTTGTTTAGTACACTCTCTAATGCTTTGCCTCTTTTGTGGGGATTCTTTATACTAAACAACTAATTAAACTCCCCTTTAATCAGTTCCTTCCTTTTACGCAGACTTTGTTCCTCCGCAATTTTCTTTTGATACTTTATACGGTTCCTCTCTGCTTCTTTCTCACGTTCTAAATTCATTCTAGTAAAAGAATCTTTGGCATTAACTACTTTTTGAATTTCCGATACCAGTCCTCTAGCCTTTAGTTGATCATCCTGCCAACAAGACGAGAAACTCTCGAACTCTACTACTCTTTTCAATATTTCACGTCTGGTACGTAAGGACTTTTCACCAGCTTCATTTATCCTAGTTAATACTGTTCTGGCTATTTCATATTTTGAAATACCTTTGCGATTTAAATCTACCTTATTTTCTAAATCCCGTGTATATTTAGAGGGTACTCCAGATCCTTTAAAAAAGAGTATTACATCATCTTTAGACCTACAAATTAAAGGTATTGTATCTACTAACAGATTAATAAGTTCTGGTGGATAATGGAAAACTATTTTCATCGTAATCACCCCCGCTTGTAGAATTAATATTAAGTATTGACGATAACCGATATAATGAATATAAAACCTTTTTTACATAACATTACGGCTTATTTAAGTTATCCTTATAGCTTAGAATCCACATTACATTAATTAGAAAATATAAACTCAGCAAGAAAATCAGTCCCCATTACATTCGAGCAGCCAATTGTATTTTTGTTCACCTTATATTGAGCAATTCCCGCATATTTTGGAAGATCATCTGGATAGTTTATTTTTTCGACATATCTACTTCTTACGTTATAGGTTAATTTTCCATCTATAATTTGCACCAGAGCAACACCATGAGAGGCTGCATAGTCAATTGCTCCAGATTGGAAATAGGACGTAGTAACCAGTATTCCCTTTTGAGCACCAGTTGCACGTAACTTATCAAATAATATTTGAACTTTCTCCCTTGATACTGGGCTTTTATACATCTTGCACTCAACCAAAGTTAAGTATTTAACACCCATAATCTCAAACCTAATAGTACCGTCAATCTGAAATTCTCCTTCGTTTGTCTTAATTATTTCATTATGCCGAACAGCTATATTCCGCTGTCCTTCACTAGCTCTATATATTAAATCCATTACAAATTTCTCAAAATCTTGTGGTGTCATATTTGTATAGTTCTCTTTAGTAGGTATAAACATATTCTCCTCCAGATATCTATTCCAATAACAAATTTACTAATGGTTCTGCATTTCCATAATATGTGAAGTCAGTTGGACATTGTAATTTTAAATCATAAATTGCAAAAGTATATTTAGGATAAGAAAAATTCAATATTTTCCTAGGTGATAGTGAATTTTGAATTGTCATTATGGAGCTATTTACAATTTGTAATAGAGCAATTCCATGAATTCTAGCATACTCCATTGCTCCCTGTTGAAAACTTGATGTTGAGATGAAGATACCTTTGTTTGCACCAACTCTTTGAATTGTGTCATGTAAGATTTGAATCTGTGACCTTTTAATTTTACTTTTGTATCTTTTACATTCGACCACAGTCTTATAATTTACGCCAAAATGATTAAATTCTATTAAACCATCAAGTTGATAACTCCCATCATTTGTTTTAATAATTTGATTGTGTTTAATTTTGCAATCCTCTAATTCTATATTAGTAGTTTTCAATAGTTCTAAACAGTAAACTTCAAATTCCTCTGGGGTTAATTCAGTAACTATATTTTCCAGTATGTTCACACCATTCTACCATCCCTCTTGGATAATAATAAACAAACTCTAGAACTGATAAGTTAATTTCAACTTTCAATAACTCCAACCACATAAATAAAAGCATGACTTCTCCTTATCTGAGTTGTCATGCCTTGTTGTAGTAGTTTTTTAAGTTATTTTAGGTTTATATTATTATTGTAACAATAATCTTCTTTCCAGTTCCTTACTAACTATTTTCGCCTGCTTTTGAAAGAAAGTATCATGATTCATCATTCCAAAAATTAGGGTCAGACCCTTTATCTTTGTCCATTAAAGTTTTAGGTCAACTAAATTAACTAGCTTCATTTGAATGTAGTATACTTCCCATCATAGCTTCTTCCATTAAATGAGTCATAATCACTTCTGTCTTCAAATTAAAGATATCTTTGTCATAACTATCCGGCAAAGTTTCATCTAAAATTGTTTCAATTTCTGATTTAACAGCTTCTCTAGGTTGTGTATCTTTATACCAATCAATAACCTTCGTTTTGCTTTGTTCACTTTTTATTATTTCATACAATTTTTTTGCAGATAATTTAACTATTTCTTCTTCTTTCTTTGTTAATTTATCCTTTTTTAACAAATCATAGATTTCTAGTTCTTCTTTAGTTAAGCCTTCTCGTACATGTCGTTCATCTTCTTGTTTCAAATTATCTACAAAATCAACTAAGTCCTCGTAATAATCTTCATTTGTTGAGTTCCCAGCATTATACCGATTTATCAACTCTTTGTATCTTTCTACAAAGTTAACTCGTGTTTTATTTTCTTGTAAAAGCTTATCTAATTTATCTTCAATAAACATTCTTAACTCTTGAATTTCAATATTCTTGTATGGAGATTCTTTTATTGCTTTTCTAACATTTTCTGTATTTATCTCAGATAAATTTAATGTCTTCATTTTTGTAACTTCATATTTGTTGTCTCCTGCATCTTCATGAACATATTTTGATTTTACACTCAAATCTAATGTTCTACTTAATGCTACCTTTGCACTTTCGATACTTTCCTCTCTCGCAGATGCTTTGATCATATCACCCAAATAGAATATGACGGATAAATATTTATTTTCCCAATCAAATTCAAATATTTCTGGCTTACAAGCTTCATAGATATTTTTACAAATATTTACATAGATATTAAATTCTTCATAATACTCGTCTTTTTCTAGTAATTTATCTGTATATTGCTGAAAAAGTTCAATTTGGTCAAAAGTTTGATCCCTTTGCATAATATTATCCAAATGAATCTTTAAACCGTTACAGAAAGATATTGTTTCTTCAATGACATTATCCAACAATTCAATTTGTGCTTGGATATTTTTCACAGGCATCTCATCAGCATTATCTGGATTTGCATAATCACCAAGCGCTAGTTGCATATATTTAAATAAGTTCAAATAATCAACGATTAGTCCTGAATTCTTGCCAGGAAATACTCTATTAATTCGCGCAATCGTCTGCATCAACGTATGACTTTTCATGGGCTTATCTAAATAAATTGTTGACACACTTGGCGCGTCAAAGCCCGTTAACCACATCGCACAAACAAAGACTAAAGATAATGGATTGTTCGGATCTTTAAAGTTATCCTCTATGTCTTGACCATTTTCATCGATATGATTCATCCGTTCTCGATGCTTTTTAATCTCTAACCCTTCATTTTTAAACCTTTCATCTTCATCTCCATCTTCACTTACAACAACAGCCATCTCTATTTGTTGCATATATTTAATTTGGCGATTAATTCGTTCTCTATCTTCTCTTGAACGAGCGTTAGAACGTTCTTGATACAAATCCTTTAACTTCTCATTCCAATAATATTGTACTTTGTCATACATTCTGACAGCAGTAAATTTATCTACAGATACTACCATTGCTTTTCCTAAATATCCTCTGTTAGGAAAGTGTTCGACAATATCTTTTGCAACTATATTTAAACGATCATCACGTTTCAGTACTTCATTTGTTTTGGAATAATAATCTGATAACCTTTTTTCTTCTTCTGGTAACAAGTTATCATTTTCGATTATTTCTAGATAATCATCTTCCAAGAAATCATTTGTTAACCATACTTCAGGAACTCTTCTTGAGTAATATAAAGGAACAGTTGAACCATCTTCAATGGATTGTGCAAAGTTATATTCACTAACATAATCACCAAACCATTGATTAGTTAACCTTTTAGATCCTAATAATGGCGTTCCTGTAAAAGCCATATATTGAGCATTTGGTAGAGCTGTTCTCATATTTTCCGCTAATGATTTGTATTGTGTACGATGTGCTTCGTCTACAATAACAACAATATCATCTCGCCCAGATAATACTGGATATTTTTTACCCTTGTCATAACGAAACTTTTGTATCAGAGTAAATAGAAAGGCTTTATTCGTTTGTAAGTCTTTTCTTAAGGCAGCACCATTTTTAGGATTAGCCGACTCTTCTTCTGTTACCGTTTCTGTTCTTAAAAAGTTTTTGTATAGCTGATCGTCCAAGTCTTGCCTGTCTGTAACTATTAAAAACGTGAAGTTGCCTGTCATTTTTCTATTAATCTTATTAATAAACATCGCCATTGAATAAGACTTTCCGCTACCTTGTGTATGCCAAAATACACCTAGTTTTCCATTCAACTTTTTCCGATTCTTAAATGATTCAATTCCATTATTAACACCTAGGAACTGATGATTTTTAGCTAAAACTTTCATTCGTTTATTTTCAAAAAGAATAAAGTTTTCAACATAGTCTAGTAAAGTTTCATGCTTGAAGAGATTATCTAACAAATATTGAATACTTGTGCCTTCTGAACGTATTTGTTGTCGATTTACTCTATCTTCCTCTGTTGAACGTAGCCATTCAAAAAAGTGGCTGTAGTTCGCTGTAAAGCTCCCTACTCTTGTTTCTGATGCGTTTGATAGCACACATAATTGGTTAAAGTGAAATAATTGAGGGATATCACGAATATAATCTTGTAAATTTTTATCGTATGCTGTTTTTAATTTAACATCTGAATTTTTCAGCTCAATAAAAACAAGTGGTAATCCATTTACGAATAATAGTAAATCTGGTCTACGATGCTGGGTTTCCCCTTTAATCCACATTTGGGAAACAATTGTAAACGTATTTGTTGCTGCACAGTTAAAATCAATAATACGAACTGTTTCATACTGTTTCTTGCCGTCTTTTTCGAACTCTACTTTAATACCATTTTTTATTTGTTTATATCTCTCATAGTTAACAACTTCAAGTTCTTTATCTGTAAAAGGAAGTCTAAAATCCTCTACAATTTTTTTAAAAAAACGGTCAGGTATTTGTGGATTTAATCTTTGCAAACTTTCATAGAACACTTGTGGCAATACTACTTCTTGTATGTTGGAACGACCTGTTCCATCATCTTCATGCTCTAAAACATTTAGTGAAGCAAACACTTTATCTGCACTAATATTTGCATCAATAAATTCGTAGTAATTATTTTCGGATAATACTTTTATACAAGCTTGTTCGATCATATCTTCAGTGATTATCTTCCTCATATTTATCCCTCCTTTACTTCACCTTAATTGTACCGTTCATAAGCTTTGGTAATAGTAAGTCTCTTTGTCTAATTAAGTTTTGACTTTGAGTTGTTAAATTACTTATATTTTCGATAATATCACTAAAAAGATTGTTTAACATAGAAAGAACAGTATCATCAGGTATAATAACTTTAACCCTCTTTAAGTTTTCAATTGTTAGAGCACTTTGCGATGTACCTATTGTAGATGCTAGTATTTGTTGCTGACCTACGCCTGACTTTATCCAATAGTATAAATAATTTGCCAAACTGGCATTAGACCTGCTTTGAATCCATGTTAGATTTCCATCCTTAAAATAAAACGGATTATTATTTCTTACTAGCATTGGTACACCAATTGTTCCAACCGAAGTTAGTAGTATATCATTCTTTTGGGGTACACCAAACTTCTCCTTAAATTCTCTATATTTCTCATTTGAAATGTAAAGCATATCTGAAATGATTTCTCCATTCGATAATTGTATTACTTCTTTTGACCGATAAAATGGTATACCAGTTTCTACATAATCTGAAGAGTAGACCCTTTTACTAGATGATATATTAACTAAACTTCCTAGCTTACTAACTTTCCATCCCTCTGGTATTCCCCTATCAAACTTTGCATTTTCATATCCTGGAAATCTCATTCGTACAAACCATTCTTTATAAATTTCTTCTGCTACTTTTTCTAAAATTTCAATCCTACGTTTATTGTTTTCGATGAGCTTATCATATGCTGAAAGAACGCTTACTATTTTCTTTTGCGTACTTAAGTTGGGTATATTTATTTTTAATTTCTTTATATAATTACTATCTGCTCTTTGTCTACCACTCGCACCACTCATACTATTAATAGCAGGTAAAACAATAATATCGGTCTGAGCTAGGTAATTAACAAAGTTAGGATCTGTTTTGCCCTTCTTGGCTCTAAATACTAATAATTCAGTTGAACCAAAACCTTTATCTTTTGATTTCAGAACTGATTGAGCAATTTTTCTGTTTTCTAAACAAGGTGTAATCCTTGAGAATAAAGTATCTCCCGAATGAAATTTACTTCCACTTTGTCCTGTAAATTTTATTTGTTGTCCCTCTTCAACATAAAAATTTCCTTCATTAATATCAGCAATACCAATAAAAGGGTAGTCTATTCCTTTTTCTAACTTAACTCTGGGGTTTAAATCAATAACATCATTAAACCTTACCTCTCTCCATTCACTCATACTCGATCACCATACTATCTAAATTCTTCTCAATTCGCTTTTCTAGTTCTTTTGATTGTTCATTTAATTGTTTCAACTCATCATTTAAAGCGGATATTTTATCTTTAAATTGATCTGCTGTCATACCGTCATCTTCAATAACAACACCAACATATCTTCCAGGGTTTAATGAGTAATCTTGTTCAATAATCCCATCTTCACCATCAAGTTTCGCTACCTTACACAAGCCAATTACATCTTGATATTTACCGTCTGGAAATCGTTCCAATAACCAATCAATTTGTTTTTGAAAGTACTTTTTATCCTCTTCTGATGTTGCACTTTCTCTACTATCCTCATACTCTTTAATAAGTTCGTAGAAACTTTCGCTGTCTTCTTCATATAAACGATTAATGATTGCTAAGTTCTTTATTTGTTCATCCGAAAATTCTCTTAAAGCACGACCTACTTGAGTAAATATACTTCTAGCATCTATAAATAAAATTTCATCTTGCTCTTTCTTTTGCTTATCAAAGAACCATAGTGTTGCTGGTAATGTAACTGTACTGAACATATTGGATGGAAGAGCAACCATCTGCGAAACAATACCATCTTCTATTAATGCTTTACGGATTTCTTTTTCGCTATGCCCTGCGTCTGAAGCCGAGTTTGCCATAACAAGTGCTGCTTTTCCCGTTTTATTTAAAGCAGTCGCAAATTGGTTAATCCATAAATAGTTTGCATTTGGTACTTTGGGCTTTTTTCCTTTTGTTTGTGGTACACCGTATTTATTAAACCTCTTCTGATTCTTCACCAAGTCTAATTCCACATTATCTACATTAAAAGGTGGATTTGCCAAAACATAATCAAAATTCCCAAAGGAATCATACGGGTCAGCATAATAAGAGTTTGCCTCTGTTATTTCTCCACGTATATTGTTTAAAAACAAGTTCATTTTTGCTAATTTAACAGTCTCTCCAGTTCTTTCGACACCGTAAGCTCTTAAATTTAAAGGTTGCCCACCATTTTTCTCTTTATGTGCTTGTGCGTAATGTGCTGTTTGAACGAACATTCCTCCAGATCCGCAAGCAGGATCTAATACTTTACCTTCCGACGGTTGTAATACTTCAACCATATAACGTACTACCGTTCTTGGTGTGTAGAACTCTCCGCCACCCTGACCTTCGGCTAATGCGAAATTCCCTAAAAAGTATTCATATACTTCACCAAAAATATCATTTTCAGAATCTGTCGGAATATCGTTAAAGTTTCTCAATAGTCTATTTAAAATTTTATTATTATCATCGGCACTTAAATCATGGTAATTATCTTTTGGTAAAACGCCAGCAAATTCAGGCGAAAACTTTTCTATACCTTCCATCGCTTCTTTTATTTTATTGGCAATATCCTCTTCTTCACTTAAATTAAGTAAATAGGAGTAACATGACTGTTTTGGTAAATAAAACCCACATTTTTCAATTGCAATTTCTTCTATTTTCTTTTCACGTCTTCCGCCTTTTAATGCTTCATATTCTTTCACAATCTCATCTTCAAATTGTTCGTATTTAGCATCCGCGAACTTTAAAAATATTAATCCCAATACAGGAGTCGAATATGCAGATGCTTTTAAACCTGAATTTGCACGTAATTCATCGGCTACTTCCCATAAGTTTTTCTTTAAGTCATTTAGCTTCTGATTCAATGAAAACTCTCCCTACAGTTTATTCTAATTTCTCATTTATCTTTTAAATTATTTATAGTTTAGATCCTCAATTTCATACTTTCTTCCTATATTAGTATTCTACCATAAAACAGCTCATCATTTTTATTCAATAGCTACTACATGTAGTATCTCTTCAAGAAATATGCAGTTGTTTATCTCTTTTAAATATATCCCTTTCTTTCGGTCTAGTAACACTGTTATCACTATTGACTACTAAGTGACCAAACACTTCAAACTATTTTTATATAAGGAGGGAATTTCATATATATTTTCCCTCGGCACCACAGTTATATTAACAAACGGGGTACCCATCAGTTTCATGCCCCACCCCTTTATATAAACCGTTATTCATCCATTTGGATAGATAACGGTTTTTTGCATTACAGAGACGACATGCGTGGTGAGAGGAGCGCACTATGAAAGGAGGAATGGAGATGAACAACTCATTGATCAAGATCCTAATTGAAGCTAAGAAGCTAAACAAATGGATCCCTGCAAAGTTCCTAGTGAAGTACGACATTCAAAAGGTTAATCTATCAGAACTTGAGGATGATGGACTCATTCTGACTATGAAAAGTAAGTCAGATGAAATGGTATTGAAGTTAACACTCAAGGGTTATCACCACTTCAACAGCTAATTAGGATTATCCAATAACATTTAGGAGGAATTTTATTATGCGAAAAAACTTATGGCTTGATCATGAATTGATTAATGGGAAAAGAGTTCCTATTCCAGAGATTAAAACAATCTATCAATCGTTATTAAATGAAGATGAAAGAATTAAAAATGAGATAGTAGATTCTATTGAATGCAATGACTACGTTAGGCTATCTCATTTACTAGTTAGTAGAAATAAGATCCAAACAGCGCTAAAGGAAGTCGAGGCATTACATGATGAAGATTTGAACAACTATGCTTCTACTAAAGAGCGAGTTTCTTATGCACTAACCAATGCTGCTGAATCACTGGAATCAATAGGAGAAGATGTACTGTTAAAAGTTATTAAGAGCTTAGAAAAAATGAATCAATCTACACATAGCTTGGTAACTAAGTCCTTAGATATTTCATCTCTAGCTATCCTTCACACATGCTTTATTATTTCCTTTCAGCGTCGAAAGTCAGTGTCCACTTTTGCAAGTGATCAATTTTCGCATCCAGTCGTTATTTCTATAAAGGTATTTTTATTCTCCCCTTCTAATTTTCTCGTTAGAATTCTCCCGTGCTGGACAAAACACCCCTAGAGTTAGATTTTTGGTCAAACTCTAGGGGTGCACATCATTTAACATGTGTTCTTCTACCATCCCAGGACGAATTTAAATAATAGAGCCCTCGCCGTGTTCTTGTTTAACTAACTTCTTATCGTACATCTTAATAAATGGAAGCCATACAAGAAATGCTGCGATTCCACAAATAATAGCAACAATTATCGCCATAAAATGGCCACCTGTACTAATAAAAGCACCTATCCCTATTGGCGAAGGCCATGGCATCTGGGCAATTATAGGTTTAACAATAGTTAGTTTAATCGCCCAATAGCCGATTGTAGCTGAAATCATAGGTGCTAGAAAGAATGGAATTGCCAGGAACGGATTATACACAATCGGCAATCCAAATATTAATGGCTCATTAATATTAAAAATACCAGGTGCCAAAGCTGCCTTTCCTAAAACTCTTAATTGCTGTGATTTAGCTAAAAATGCAATAAATATACACAATCCTAATGTTGCCCCGGAACCTCCCATTACTACAAATGAATTCTGGAATTCCTCGGCGATCTGTTTTCATTAGTTCAGTTAATCTGTCTGAAAACCTATCAATTACGCCCTAATATTTATCGAGAACCTCTTTACTTTCAAAAGCATATATATGTTTCATGAAAGTTTACTCTCTCTTATAGTTTGATCTATTTTCATGTTCCATACCTAAGGACTTTTTCAAAATAATGAATGGTGCAGAACTTAGGAGTTATTTCTTTAAATTACTATTCTCTATAAACTGCTCAAAGTCATCCTGAGTATCTTGATTTAAACGATACTGGTTAAATTTTTCATACTCTTGAATGGCTAACTTATCGGCTACAGACTTTGAGATTGTTCCTGCATTTTCAAGAATTTCACGATTATTAAACTGAAGAAAGGCATTAAGCTTATCAATCCAATCGTTCATATGCATTGGCTGTTGTCTTTCCGCTTGATCTTCAGCATAATCTAAGTACATTGTTACAATCCGATTGAGTGATTTAAGTTCCTTCTCTGTTAAGTAATTTTTTGCAACTGTTACATCTCTTTTTCGAACAATATCGCTTTTCCATGCGGTAAGACCCATATTCTCCTTTTCTGATTTGGCTCTGTCTACTATAAGTTCAGCCGCTGTTTGACCATGAATTGCAAAGTGTAGTTTATTTTGAACAGTTGCGAAAAATTCTTGTGTTATTTCTGCTTTTGGATCGTAGTCAACAGACGTTGCATAAATATCTGTAATCTTTTGATAGAACCTTTTCTCTGAGGCACGAATGTCACGGATTCGTTCCAGTAATTCATCGAAATAATCCTGTCCAAAATTGCGCATCTCTTTCAAGCGATCATCATCCATTACAAAGCCTTTAACCAAGTATTCATTTAAACGTTTAGTTGCCCACTGGCGAAATTGTGTCCCTCGGTGAGAACGAACTCGGTATCCAATTGCAATTATCATTTCGAGATTGTAAAATGCCACTTCACGTTCAACTTCTCTTTTACCTTCAGATTGAACTATTCGGTTTTTCCGAATAGTTGCCGATTCCCGAAGTTCTCCTTCTGCATAAATATTCTTAATATGCTCGTTAATTGTATTAACTCCCTTTTGGTACAACTCCGCAATTGCCTTTTGTGTCATCCAAACCGTCTCATTTTCCAATCTAACATCTATCTTTGTATTTCCATCCTCTGTTTGATAGATTAGTATATTAGTTTCATTTTGCATTGTTATCACTCCCTTTTAATAAAATTTTCACTTACACATCTTCTAATCATTCTAATATGTACAATTATACCATTTATCCACTTATTAACTTAATACAAAGGGAACGTTTATTCCCTTAAAGTAATCAAAAAATCAACTTTTGATATAAAAGACCCCCTACAAACTTTTTTAAGAGTGCAAGGGGATGTATTTTATTTTATATTTGTTCTAAAACGGTCTTACTTAACACAATTTCCACTCTCTGCTTTACCACTATTTATGGTACGGTTCCCCCCTATTTATCCGAAACGCCCGGTATACCTGCTCTAACAAAACAAGGCGCATAAGCTGATGCGGAAACGTCATCTTAGAAAATGACAACGCGTAATTACTTCTTGCTTGTACTTTCTCGCTTAGTCCAAGTGAGCCGCCAATAATAAATGCGATTTTGCTTTTGCCGTATGTAGCAAGTTCATCAATTTTTGCTGCGAGCTGTTCGGATGTGAGCATTTTTCCGTTGATTTCAAGGGTAATTACATACGTTTCCTGCTGGATATGCGCTAAGATACGTTCGCCTTCTTTGCGCTTCACCTCTGCTTCTTCCGCTGCGCTCATGCTCTCGGGTGCTTTTTCATCGGCAACCTCGATGATGTCGACCTTGGCATAGGCTCCGAGCCGCTTCATATATTCCTGAATGCCTTGCTTTAAATATTTTTCTTTTAGCTTGCCAACTGTGATTAAGCTTATTTTCATAGGGAATTCGTCCTTTTTCTTAAATATATCCTTATTCTACCAGATAGGATTGTTTAATATAAGCCTTTCTCCTTACCTCTTTCCATTTCTCCGCTTCCATGTGAATCGACATTGCTGTGTATCATTCCCCTCACATACACCACAGAATCCCACCCCATATAAAAAACGGTGCTTCCACCTAAGTGAAAGCACCGTTCGCTATAAAAGAGCTATCGTACAACTCCCTCAACCCTAATCCTCAAACTCATACTTCGCTAATGCAGTTGCGATTTCGTCTTGGATTTGCGTCATCGAGCCCTTTATATAATTGTTCATCATGATTGAGAAGATGAGCTTTTCGCCATCCTTTGATGTGACATAGCCGGATAAGGTGTTCACTCCTGTAAGTGAACCGGTTTTTGCTTTTACATTTCCTTTAGCTGGAGCTTCTGTCATGCGATAGCGCAATGTACCACCAACCATACGCTCAGGGTTTCCGGCAACTGGAAGAACCGACTCAAATAATGGATACCAGTCTTCTGCTTGAATTTCATACAGTAGCTTGGATAGCTCATTCGCGGGAATAAGATTTTTATGGGACATGCCTGCTCCATCACGAAGGAGTATCGTATCCATGTTTAGTCCATAGGAGGCAAGTGTATCCTCCATCACCTGGATGCCTTTTTCCCAGCTGCCTTCTCCATGTACAGCTTTGCCCATTGTTTTCGCAAGCACCTCGCCGTGGCCGTTGTTGCTTAGCTTCATAAATGGAATGAGTAGCTCTTCTAAAGGCATCGATTGTTGCTTTGCTAGTAATGTGGCGTCCTCTGGTGTGACGCCTACCGTCGCTTTACTTTTGCCGATAAGCTGAATTCCTTCCTTTTCCAATGACTTACGGAAAACATCCACCGCATAGCCTGTCGGTTCCCATACAGAACGCCAGACACGTGAGCGGCTCGCATCTACAGGAATGGTGCCGGTAATGATGATCTCGTTGGAGCCGTGCGCTCGTTCAATAGAAATCGATCGGGAACCATTTTTTTCGACGGTTTCGGCTTTATTCTTAATCGTTACATAGTCTGTTTCTGGTGTGAGTTTTACGACTGGTTTATCGCCTGCTTTCTTTCCTGGATGAACGTCAATGATGACTGTTCCTGCATCATAATCATCGTTCGGGGAAAGGGTCAAGGCAGATATTTGTGCTGCTGTATAATATGGTTCATCATCCCAATTTAAATCGGTGGATAGGCGCACCGCATCAAACCAGCTATCATCACCAATGAGATTCCCTTTTATTTTATCAATGCCTTTTTCCTTTAGCTCTTGGGCGAAGGCATCGAGGTCCTCCTTCATTAAGGTTGGATCACCTTTTCCTTTTAAATAGAGATTCCCTTGCAAAACCTTTCCTTTTAAATTGCCATCAGTCCGTACTTCCGTAGCAAAGCGGTAGTCTGCACCAAGGGTACGTAAGGCCGATACCCCAGTTAGGATCTTCTGGTTGGATGCTGGATGCACGCGAATATCGCCATCATGGGAATAGAGTAGCGTTCCGTCTGCTGCTTTTCGAATACTGACACCTGTGATCGCACCATCTAGTCGGGCATCGTCAAGAATGGCATCGATTTGCGCTTTTAATCCTTCCGCTTCATTTGTTACTTGTTCAGCTGGGGTCTTAGAGACAGTCTTATTGCTTTCATTGGATGCAGCCACATATGAGGAGAGGTCGTTGATTGTAAATGGCATCCAGACAAGCATGGCAAACATTGCAACGAGTAAAGCTGTTTTTCGCATACGCTTTGCAGTCATTGGCATGTCCACATCCTTTTTTAAAATTTTCATATTGTTCCGTAAATTATACCATCTACCGAACAAATTGTAAGCGTTATCACATTAAAATCGTTCTATTCACCTATCTAACATTCTTGAAAACCAGTTATTTCCTACTTTTAGCTTATGCGAAAACTTTAGCAACCATTCGAGGAAATCAGCCATGACCTTTTCCACGAAAAAAGACCTCCAGCCGGATTCGTTCAACTAGAGATCTCATATGCGTTATATAAATAACTGTAAAATATAAAAGAACAATCCGCCAAGCAGAGCAGAAATCGGTAATGTAATGACCCAGGTAATGAGCATGCGTTTGGCAACACCCCAGTTTACACCTTTAACACGGTGTGAGGCGCCAACTCCAAGAATGGAGGAGGAAATAACATGTGTAGTCGACACTGGCAAATGAATCAATGTTGCACCAAAAATAACAGCTGCACCCGTTAAATCGGCAGCAACACCGTTTACGGGACGGATTTTCATGATTTTTCCGCCAACGGTTTTAATGATTCGCCAGCCGCCAACAGATGTTCCTAGTGCCATTGCGGTAGCACAGGCAACCTGCACCCAAAAGGGAACCTCTGTTGTTGTATGCATTCCTCCGACGATCAGGGCCATCGTAATAATCCCCATCGATTTTTGGGCGTCATTTGTTCCATGGGAATAAGCTTGTACGGCTGCTGTTGCTATTTGCATCATGCGAAACCGTTTATTTGTTTTTGCTAGGTTAGCATTTTTAAAAATAACTTTAATGATAGCATAGACGATAAAACCAATCGCAAACGCAATAATCGGTGACAATAACAATGCTTTTAAAATTGAAACAAAGCCACCAAAACGGATCGCTTCAAATCCGGCAGAAGCAATGACCGCACCTGTAATCGCACCAATAATTGCATGGGAGGAGCTACTTGGAATGCCATAATACCAGGTGACTAAATTCCAAATAATCGCAGCGATTAAAGCGGCTAAAATGACCGTTGTTCCATTGTTTAAATCAAATGGGTCAGCAATCCCGCTCGTAATCGTTTGGGCAACACCGGTAAAGGTTAGTGCACCAACAAAATTCATGACTGCCGCCAGGATAATGGCTCGTCTTGGTGTTAGAGCCTTGGTGGATACGGACGTTGCAATCGCATTTGCCGTATCATGGAAGCCATTAATAAAATCAAAAACAAGCGCAAAAATAACGATTAAGATAATAACAAACATTAGTCCATCCATCATCGATTCCTCACTACGCGTTTTTCATCATGATACTTTGAAGGGTGCTTGCGACATCCTGGCAGTAGTCGGCAATTTCCTCCAGCGTTTCATAAATTTCTTTATATTTTATTACCGTAATGGCGTCTTTTTCTGTTTGGAAAAGGTGCTTTAACGATTGGCGGTATAAATCATCACACTTGCTTTCATGATCTTTTATGAGAATGGCATGTGGCTCTACTTCCTTTAGCTTGCCATTAGCCAGCAGCTGAATCGCTGTAAGCATTTCCTTGGAGCATTTATGGATATAATCGGTGAACTGATCAATGTAGCTGTCTGACGATAGAATCTGGTACGTATCCATCAAGGCAGTGAATTCTTCCATGCCGTCTATAACATCATCCAAATTCATCGTTAGCTGGAGAATGTCTTCACGCTCAATTGGCGTAATGAAGGCGTCGTTTAAGTCTTTGATAATGCGATGTACCTTGTCATCTGCTTCGGTTTCAAACTGCTTAATCTGTTCAGCGAATTCACTTAAGCTTTGAGCATCCTTTACTTTGAAGCGAACGAAGTAATCGACTGTTTTATCAAGCTGTTCCATTAAATCAACTAAATAAAGCAAAAATTTATCCGGTTTTTTCTTGTACATGTGTAACCCTCCAGTTGTATGCTGCGCAATCCATTTCACTCGGTAATTATATACCTTTTGTGAAGAAGTGCACATATAAAACGTGACGTTTTTATAAACTTTCTGCTTGTAAGCGAATTCAATTAGAAATACCTTTATATACGTTTCCCAAAAGCAACGATGTTTATGAAAAAGAAGGATAAAATCAGCACCACAATGAATTTGGAATATACTTTAACAACTCCATTTCTTTTGCAGGTATACACCAACGATTAGCCGCTACTGCTCTTGTTTCTATGGTACACTTAAACAAAATGACAACGCACCGCAGCTAAAGGGGGATAACATATGATTCCATCGTTTTATTATGAGGTAGATGAAGAGATTACATTACGACTATTGACTGCGAAAGATGCACCTGCCTTATTTGCCATTACCGATCGTTCGCGTGTCTATCTAAAAGAGTGGCTTCCATGGCTTGATCAAACAACAGAGGTAGCTGATTCCAAGCAATTTATCGAAAATTCCTTTCATCTGTTTGCCGAGCGTACCGGACTTACAGCAGGTATTTTTTATCAAGAGGAGCTTGTCGGCGTAGTAGGCTATAACAGCTTTGATTGGCGTAATCAGATTGGATATATTGGCTACTGGTTGGCCGTCGATTATCAAGGAAAAGGAATTATGAGTCGAGCGGTAAGCGCAATGGTAAACTATGGCTTTCATGTACTGCAGCTTAATCGGATAGATATTCGTGCCGCATATGAAAACAAAAAAAGCAGAGCAATTGCGGAACGACTCGGCTTTACAAAAGAAGGGCAAATTCGGCAGGCGGAATGGCTATATGATCATTATGTTGACCATATC
Source organism: Virgibacillus sp. MG-45 (assembly GCF_036409425.1). Classification (NCBI taxonomy): domain Bacteria; kingdom Bacillati; phylum Bacillota; class Bacilli; order Caryophanales; family Bacillaceae; genus Virgibacillus; species Virgibacillus sp. MG-45. The sequence goes on from NZ_JAXOFU010000003.1 coordinate 141,722, forward strand.
GTATATGGTATGCTTGCACAGGATTGGGGGCAATCTTCGTGAAATTTTACATCGCTTCGACCTTCGCTAATAAAGCTGCCGTTCAGACACTCCGAGATGGGCTCGTTCGACTAGGCTTTACACATACATATGATTGGACACAAAACGAGCGTGCTCTAGATGCAGAAGCATTAGCTACGATTGGCGCTTTAGAAAGAAAGGCAGTAAGTGCGTGTGAGGTTTTCTTCATGCTGCTTCCTGCTGGAAAAGGAAGTCATATTGAATTCGGCATGGCGCTTGCTCAAAAAAAGCGTATCATCCTATATGCTGCAGAACCAATTGATCCAGCAGCAGCTCCAACCTTTTATTTCGATAAAGATGTGGAGCATGTATATGGCAGCTTGGATGCGTGTTATAGACAACTAGAGAAAAGAGGGGGAAATTGATGTCATTAAAAGAACAATTGCGTACCTTGTCTTCGATGGAAAAAAAAGATTTCGCATCGGTTGATCTTGATGCATTACTAGCGAATATGGTGATGGAAATTGGTTCACCTGATGCAGAGCTCCGGGATGGGCTAATTTATCCGCTCTTTTGCAAGCTTATTCTTGACGATTTCCTTTCTACTGCGCAAATGCAGCAGCTACTTCGTGTTTGTCTGGATAAAGACCATTTATTTTATCGAATCGGTGAGCGGGATACCGATAGTGTGTTTACCCGTTCCTTTTCTGCATTAGTACTTGCCGTACTTTTACATAAGGATAAAAACGCGCGATTCTTACCTGATGAGGATGCATTAACCGCGATCAAGCAAAGTGTGACCTATTTAGAGCAAGAAGTAGATACACGTGGATTTGTTCCTGAAAAAGGCTGGGCACATAGTATTGCCCATGGAGCAGATTATTTAGATGAAGCAATTCGTCATCCACTTTTCCCGCTAGAGCAGGCTGATCAATTTCTACAAGCAATTACGACCTGCTTGTTTAAGGATTGTATGTATACAGATGAAGAGGATGAGCGGCTGTTATTTGCCGTCGATGCCTGTGTGGACAAGCAAGCTACAGAGGAAACCATGATGAATTGGATAACCACGCTTTGCGCCAAGACAGATGCCTTGCTTGCCGAAGCTACGGATAATTATCACACACGTATCAACATATTTTCCTTTTTAAAGTCTCTCTATTTTCGTTTAACCTATCTGGATGCATTACCTGCAGGGCGAAAGTTGATTATGACCAATATGCAACGCTGGCATCGTGGACAGCAATAAAAGATAGATATGCGATTTTAAACAAACGACGCCCCCATGCACAAGCTCGTTGCATAGGGGCGATAATATTACTTCAAAATGCCGTTAAAGATTTCTCCATTGCGAAGATCAATCACTTTATGTCTGTTTGTTTCTTTTACAAAGATGCTTTTATAGCGTGGTTGTCCATTATCATCTAAAGCAAGTAAAACGCGCTTTGAATCATTGTCCTCGACAAGCACAAGCTCATCTTCATCCACGTCAATAACATCGTCTAAATTATCATACTCTAGGAACGCATCGAAATCGATGTCCGCTTCGTTTTCTTCTTCGTCTTGATCATCATCTGCTTCATCATCTATATCATCATCCGTACCGATGACACCTTCAAAAATCAATCCGCCGTTAAGATCAACAATCTTATGCATGTTTGTTGCTTTTACGAAAATACTTTTATAGACACTGTTTCCATCCTCATCCTTTAATACGATGATACGTTTATTCGCATTATCTTCAACAACCATTCCATGATAGTCATAGGCATCTACACGATCTTCTAAGTTATCGTACTCTGGATAATCATCTAAATCTGTTGCTTCTGCTTGATCATTGCCAAGAATTCCTTGGAAAAGAAGACCTTCTTGAAAATCAATGATTTTATGTCTGTTCGTCTCTTTTACAAAAATGCTTTTTACTTGTACCTGATTATTTTTCTTTAAAACGATTACACGCTTATACGCATTGTCCTCGACAACATATGCTTCATAGTCCGAAACATCCACATGCTCTTCTAAGCTAGCATATTCCGTAAATGCTTGGATATCCTCTGCTTCTGCTCCAGCTAATTGTGAGATATTAACCTTTGCTTCATTTTCGGGTGCTTGATCATTTTGGAATGCATGTACACTTCCAGCTCCACCCGCTAGCACTAGCGCTCCTACGGTTGTTAATACAAATGTTTTCATGTGAATCTCTCCTTTTCTATGTGATTAATTTCAGAATAAAGGAAAGATATAACAGGACAATGAGAAAAATATTAAAATTTGCTAAGAATCTAGGAAGTGCTTTTTAAGAAATTGATCTATTATTTCTATTTCCCGGGAAATATCGACACTTTTTGCGTTTGCACCTCTCCACCGATATTTTGTTTAATTGCCTATTTACTAGCTTCATAGTGGCTAGTCACCAAATTGTTGGAAGTGTTCCTTTCTTCTTCCATTTGAGCAAGCAACGTTGTCAGTACATATGGCGGCTCGCTTTCTCCATACATTCACCTTATTTGCCGTTTCCTTTTCCGTCTTATGCCCTAAAACTAGCAATTGAAAAGGGCCATTAAAATACGTACACTTTAGATGGAAACGTCGCTTCCACAACTATTTCATTGAATAGGTAATAGATTATACATCGATAAAGGAGCTGACATCTTGGATTATGTAAAACCGAAAGACGCAATCCATGACATTTCACTTGCTGGTGCAACAAAAGCAGCACTTCCTTCAAGTCATATCTTTTTAAAAGCCATGCTTGCTGGCGCATTTTTAGGCTATGCAACAACACTAGCGCTTACCGCTTCAACCCAAACTGGAATGGACATTGTTGGAGCAGCAATTTTTCCTGCTGGCTTCGTAATGGTCTTATTATTAAATTTAGAGCTGGTCACCGGATCGTTTGCCATGCTGCCGATTGCCGTTTTACGAAAGAAAACGACGATAAAACCGGTGCTCCGAAATTTTGCGTGGGCTTTTTTCGGAAATTTGACGGGAAGTATTTTTTATGCGGTTTTATTTGCTATTTTCATAACGAAGCTTGGACATGTCCAGGATTCGCTGTTAATTGATAAAATTATTGCTGTTGCGGAAGGAAAAACATTTGCATATCAAGCCATCGGAACAGATGGGATGGTTGTTGTATTTGTGAAAGCCCTGCTTTGTAACTGGATGGTAACCTTAGGTGCAGTAATGGCCTTTACCTCGCGTTCAACCATTGGAAAAATTGCTGCCATGTGGCTGCCGATTTTTATATTCTTTGCGCAAGGCTTTGAGCACGCTGTCGTAAATATGTTTGTTATTCCCGTTGCGATGATGATTGGTGCTGATATTTCCTTTAGTGATTGGTGGCTATGGAATCAAATTCCGGTCACAATCGGAAATTTCATTAGTGGCTTCTTATTTACCGGATTGGTGCTGCACATTATCACGAAGGAAAAAGCATCCCTTTCTATTGTGAATGACAAAAAACGTGCATAAACTTCCTTCTTACCCATTAGATATACGCTATAATGAAAGAACAGAATATCGATGGGATAATGTCAGAGGGGGAGGATACGGATGCTACAGCCTTTATTTACGTATAATTGGCAGGTGCGCGAAGAATGGTATGCGCTGTTAGCACAGCTACCTGAAAAGGAGCTATTCAAAAAAAGAACAGGTGGGGTTGGTACGATTATGCATACGCTTATCCATATAAGTGATGTGGAATATAGCTGGGTACGTGCCATCCAAGGAAAGGAAGATATTCCTTTAAAGCAGGAGCAATATACTAGCTTACAGGACGCCAAACAGCTAGCTGATCATTATCGGGAACAGGTGGAAGCATTTCTATTCTCTGATGAATTCGCTGCTATCAATCAGCCTATTTATGCTAGCTGGCTGGATGACAGCTTTTCCAAGGAAGAAATCCTACACCATATTATTGCCCACGAAATTCATCATATTGGGCAATTATCCGTCTGGGCACGAGAGCTAGGAATAAAGCCGGTATCCGCTAATTTTATATACCGCAACATCCGCTAAAAAGAAGAAAAGCATTCCTTTGCTGCCTCCCATAGAAAAAGGCAATGAGACAAAAGAATGTTTTAAAAATAAAGCTGAACGAATAATTGATGAATGTACTTTTAATTTAACATTTAATATAAATAAATTTATCGAGCAGTTGAAATGGGTGAGACTCCCACGGGAACAGCGCGAGCCGAAAATCCACTCGGAAAAGTGTACTTCTTTTCCGAGTTAGTTGAGGCCGTGCCCGGGGAAAGCGAACCCATTTTCAATCTGCGATGATGCTCACAATTTCTTTGCCGTAATTCCAGCTACATCATTTGTACATGATGCAAATGAGCGAATATCCCATTCTTCTTTAATAAATCCGCATGATTTCCTTCTTCTTCAATACCATTTTTCGTCACAACCATAATGCGATCCGCATTTTTAATTGTTGCTAACCGGTGGGCAACAACAATCGTAGTCCGATCCTTCGAAAGCTCTGTTAATGCTTGCTGAATTTGCATTTCTGTTTCTGTATCCAGGGCAGAGGTTGCCTCATCTAAAATAAGGATTGGTGGATTTTTTAAAAACATACGTGCAATTGCGATACGTTGTTTTTGCCCGCCCGAAAGCTTTAATCCGCGCTCCCCAACCTGTGTTTCATAACCATCAGGAAGCCCTTGAATAAATTCTTCTAAATGCGCCTGTTTCGCCGCTTGCTTAATTTCTGCATCGGTTGCATCAAGCTTTCCATAGGCAATGTTTTCTCTTAGTGTCCCAGTAAATAAAAATACATCCTGCTGGACAATACCAATTTGCTTGCGTAATGATTCCTTCGTCATATCGCGTATGTCGATTCCATCAATCGTAATTTGACCACTATCGACATCGTAAAAGCGTGGAATTAAAGCAGAAATAGTTGTTTTACCCGCACCAGACGGACCAACTAATGCTACCGTTTCTCCTGCTTGAATATGAAAGCTCATCGCCTTTAATACCGGACCCTGTGTTTTTTCATAGCCAAAGGTAACTTTATGAAAGGAAATATGGCCTTGGAGCGTGTCCACCTTTTGGGCATGCTTTCGATCGACGACATCTGGTGCGATATCAAGCAGCTCCGTGAATCGGCGAAAGCCAGCCATTCCTTTTGGATAAAGCTCTAGGAGTGCACTTATTTTTTCGATTGGTTTAAATAATACGTTCGTAAACAAGACAAAGCTAACAAGCTCGCCGTACGTTAATTGATCATGGAACGTTAACCAAGCTCCATAGACGAGTACAACTAGTACCATAAGGCGCATCATCATATAAATATTCGAGCTAACAAAGGCCATGACACGATATGCGCTTACCTTCGCTTTACGGAAATTATAATTATCCTTTGTAAAACGTTTCATTTCAAAGGCTTCATTTGTAAACGATTGAACAACGCGCACCCCAGACACTGCGTCCTCAACGCGTCCATTCACTTCCGCAATTTCCTCATACATGGATTTCCATGCTTTGTTCATCTTGATATTGCTATAGGAAATTAAGGCAATTAAAATCGGCACGATTACTAAGATGATCAGCGAAAGCTGAAAATTAATATTGAACATGAGTAAAAAGGCCCCGACAAACGTCATAATCGCAATAAAAAAGTCTTCAGGTCCGTGATGGGCAAGCTCGCCAATATCGAATAAGTCATTTGTGATTCGGCTCATTATGTGGCCGGTTTTTGTATTATCAAAGAAACGGAACGACTGCTTTTGTACATGCTGAAAGAGCTCTTGGCGCATATCGGTTTCAATGTTCACACCGAGCTTATGTCCTAAATAGGTAACAACGTATTGCAGCACCGTACTTACTAAATAGACAAATAGTAACAGTACACTAACTAAAATAATTAAACTCCAGTCATTTCCCGGCAGGAGCTTGTCGATAAATCGTTGCACGGCAACTGGAAAGGCGAGCTCTAGTAACGCGACAATAACAGCACTGGTAAAGTCTATGATAAAAAGACGCCGATGCGGCTTGTAATAAGAAAAAAAACGTTTAATCATTGCTGCACTTCCTTCTGTGTTCATTCATTATTGCTATTTTAGCTATACTCTCCATTTTTGGAAAGTATAAAGAAAATTATAAGTGTGAAAAGAAGGATTAGCAATAAAATCGCCTAGCGCACTTTTGAAACGCTTTTTTGGTGTTAATCAAGCTTCAAATAATTTGAATGTAGCCTTTATAGACAAATCTCATAAAACTTCCAACCGTACATTTATTCATTTCATAAAGCAGCTTGTCAAGATTGTCCATAACGCGGCATACAATAGAAAAAACAAGGATGGGAGGAATGAAATGAATATCCACATATCGATGTATCGTTGGATTGGCTATGCTGTTGGCTATGTTTTTATAACGTCCGGTGTTATGAAATTACTTGCAGCCGATTTTAAAGGTATATTTAGTAGCTTAGCTATTCCTTTTCCAGTCGAAAGCTTATTTATACTTGCCTTAATTGAAATTGCCTGTGGAGCGCTCATTGTGAGTAACCTTTATGTAAAGCAAGCTAGTATCCCGCTTATTTTCGTTATGCTTGGTGCGTTATATATAACGAAGCTACCGCTTCTCCTTGAAAAAGGCATTGTTTCATTTGCGTTCGAAGCACGGCTAGACATCGTCATGCTGATGTTGCTCCTTGTGCTTTGGCGCAATTCTCCTGGACGTATATAAAGTTTTTCTCATCATTTTGATACGAGGTAATGATTTCAGTTATGCACAAAGTTATCCACATATGCACAAATGTTCGCTGTTATTTTGTGTTCGAACATACGTTTGATACTAAATATAGATTTTGCTCTTTTTTTATCCCCATATTGTGCATAAGTAGCCCAAAAATGTGGATAAAGCTGTTAGAATGGTCAAATTCCTTTGTCTTCATCCACAAAAAAGCCACCGTTTCCGAAGAAATGGTGGCTCATTGTTATTCTTGTCTTCCTAATGTTAAGCTTGTTGTCTTTTTCTTGCCATCTCGATAATACGTCACATCAACTTTGTCGCCGACCTTTTTCTCATGGTATAAGATTTTACGAAGGTCAATCATATTCATTATTTGCTTCCCGTCTAGCTCGGTAATAACATCTAAACGCTGAAGTCCTGCTTGATCTGCTGGCGAAAGTCGTTCAATACTCCAAATATAAACGCCACCTTCTACCTCTTTCGGTAGTTTTAGTGTACTTTCCCATTCGTTTTGCGGTACTTCCTCTAAAGAATAAATCTCTACACCTAAGTATGGTCTCGTGACCTTTCCTGTTTTTTCAAGCTCATCAATAATTGGTCGAGCCGAATCAATTGGGATGGAGAAGCCGATTCCTTCCACTGCTGTTTGATTTATTTTCATCGAGTTAATCCCAATAAGCTGGCCTTGGATATTGATTAATGCACCACCACTATTCCCAGGATTAATCGCCGCATCTGTTTGAATAACCTCGGCTTGCCAATCGGCACGTCCATCCTGATTAAAATCCTGTGGGATCGTTCGCTGTGTTCCACTAATGATACCTTCTGTAACTGAGCCTGCAAACATATGTCCTAACGGATTTCCAATCGCAATAGCTGGCTCTCCTACCTTTACATTATCCGAGGATCCTAATTCAATTGCTTTTTCAATTTGTTTGCCATCCACGCGTAATACAGCTAAATCGGAAAATAAATCGCCACCTAAAAGCTCTGCCTTTAAGTTCGTATCGTCAAACAACACGATTTCTAGTTCATCTGCTCCTTCGATTACGTGGTAATTTGTAACGATGTATGCTTTTCCATTATTTTTTTTGTAAATGACACCTGAACCTGTTCCCGCTTCCATTCCATCGCCTTGTTGCTCCCAGAAGTTGGACTGCCGTTGAATATTGGTAACCCCTACAACGGTAGGTGCTACTTCACCTACGACTTTTGTTATTTGCGTAGAAACGTCTACCTTTACAGTATTTTGGATGCCAGCATTATTCGACTCGCGATTGATTTCCGCTGTTTCCTGATTCGTATCAGAACGATTCATATCAAGCACTTCAGGGCGTGCAATTATAACGAGTAAAATACCAATAATGATACCTAAAAAGACTGGAGCAATCCAACCGCGTTTTTTCCGACGATGTGGATTGGGTGGATAATGATCGTCGTAATACCCCATTAAATCATCCCCTCAAAAATTTCTGTCACACGATCCATTCATCATGTAAATCTGTATATAGTATTACCCATAACCGATAAACTATAAAACATTATCCTACTTCATAAAGGGTTGTTGCTTGTTGTGGGTCTGTATCATGAAGCTCTATCTCAATTCCCCGCTCCTGAAGCACGTTATCGACGGACATCCGAGCTAAATCTTTCATATTATTATCTTGACTTAAATGGGCCAAATAAATACGCTTTGTACGATTAGATATAATATCAGATAGGGCAAGTCCGCAATCTTCGTTAGATACGTGGCCTGAGTCGCCTAAAATACGTCGTTTCACATTCCAAGGATAGCGTCCCATTCGCAGCATTTCCACATCGTGATTTGCTTCAAAGATATAGGCGTCCGCATCGGAAACGGTTTTCTTAATCCGATCTGAAACATAGCCTAAATCAGTTACAATGGCCACCTTGCTGCCATTATGATGAAACACGTAAAACATCGGCTCTGCAGCATCATGGGAAACACCAAAGGATTCCACATCCATGTCGCCAAATGTTTTCACGGTTTCCATATCAAAGATAAACTTCTGATCTAGCGAAAGCTTGCCGATTGAATGCTCCATTGCTTTCCATGTCTTTTCATTCGCATAAATAGGTAGGTTATACTTGCGCGCGACAATGCCAAGCCCTTTAATATGGTCACTATGCTCATGGGTTACGAGGATACCGTTCAACTGAGACGGATCAACCTCTACTTGTGAAAACAAACGATCCATCTGTTTCCCGCTTAGTCCTGCATCAACGAGCAGCCTTGTCTTATTTGATTCGATATAAAATGCATTGCCGGAACTTCCGGATGCCAGTACACTAAATCGTAACGTCATTCTGTCTCACTCCGTCTAATACTTTCCAGTCTTGTTTCTAGCTGGGCTGTTACACTTTCTCTTACTTCCTTTTTATCTTCTTGAATCATGTGCACCTTCAACAAATTCGCTTGTAATGTTTCATCCAGAAACTCTACAACGTTCCCTGCAGAAATATCCGCTTCGATGGCACTGACGAAATAACAATTGTCATCATTTACAACGATTCTCCAGCTCGGTAGAAATACTTGCACGCCATTAGGTAATGGAACGGTCGTATGAAAACCAAGATCAACCTTTGTTATTTCATCACCAGAGTATAATTGGTTATTATTATATAGCTTTTCAATTGCGGTGATTGGCATTATCGCTTTCTTTTTTTCTCCCGTTTCCACGGTATCTCCAAGCATTGCTTGTGTGTAAGAAACCATTTCATTGTTATTGTTTAAATAAATGAGTAATATGCCATTTTGGTTTAAATAAACAGGACGATTGTTTTTCGTTTGATAGAAAAGCAATACATTCAACTCTTTGTTCCATTCTCCAAATACATACTCACTCGGATAAATAATGTTCCGCTTCACAACCTCGGTAATATTTTCCTCTGTAAATGGCTGTGGCATTGGAATCGGTTTTTTAAATGCCGCTACAATAAATTGATCTTTGATCACATCAACCGTTTGGTTTGGTAATTGTGCTAGATCTTTTTTATCCTTTTCCGAAAAGGTTTTCTGTTTTAAGGAAATGAATGCTTCATCTGGCTGTTCTTCAGGAAGCATACTGATTTTAATATTTTCTTCCTTTAACGTCTCATCAAATGTTGGATCCTGGAGCTTAATTAACGCTAAATCCGCTGCTTCTTGTTTATTCATATATTGCACAATTAAATAAATATCTAATACGAGAAAGCAGAGGATAAATAGTGTTTTTATTTGGTTCCATTGCATCCTCAGCTCACCCCTCTATTTTGCAGCATATCTTCTTGGATAATTTCTTTCCAATCTCCATTATAGTTCATATACCAAGCTGGCTCTAGGGTCAATGTCATAAAATTCGTGTTATGAAACCGGAGTGTATAACCAATCCGAATATCCTCAATTTGTTTAACGTCAATGTTTTTATTTTCTTTGATGCTTGTTATTACTTCATCTGCAGAAGGCAGCTCAACGGGGTCGCCTCCAAAGGAATTATTTATACTAAACAACGGACGCTGATATTGAAAAATATCTTGGTCCCGCCACTGCTGTTCAATCTCTGTCAAATTACTATTATTAAAAACAGGATAGCCTTCGTAATACATCAAATATCGAATGAGGTTTTTAGACGTATCGATGTATTGCAAATTATAATCATCTGTCCACCCTTTATATTCATTGATATTGTTCATACTTTTCACAATCAGATCAATTGGACCCATTCGAATAAAATCTTTGTTATTCTTCGGGTTTGTAAATTCCATATATCTCCGCTCTTGAACAATACGCATTTGACGGCTTCCATCTGTATAAAGCTTTAAATCACTATTCCACGTAACCGAAGTAAACGGGTTGTTAAACAGTGCATTCACTAAGTTTTTCGGATCTGTTTGCGAAGCCGATAACGTCAGCATCGTTACTTCTTCTGGATACTTCGGAATGTAAATTGGATTTCTTGCTCCTTCAACTAGAACATATTGCTCTAATCCTTCTAACTGGTTCATATACTTCCACATCGTATCAAACTTCGTTGCATTATTAACAATTGCCGTTGCTTCATTTCTACCATCAACACTAACGAAATGAATCGTCATAAGTGATTTTTCCCGATTAAAGGTAATGTACATCCGTTCAAACGACCAGTTTGGTAGCTCATTAATATCCTCATTAAAATTAAATAAACTATTAATAAGCTTCATCGGCAATTGCACTGGGAACTGAATTTCCACCTGATACTTCTCGTCCATAGGAGCAGCGTTTTCGCGTAGGCGAAAATCATACATCATCCATGTTTGCATATCCTGATAAATCGAATGCTCTATCTTAGGACTCTCAAATCCATAAAACACACCTTGGCGATGGAAAATAATATTGCTTGGCTCAATCAATTGCTTTACTTTCTGATCCTTCCCATTTAGATAAAACTCGTCTTCCCCTAAATAGCTTGATTTTAAATCAAGCGAATCAAAGTTAGGTTGAAAGCTCCAAATATTAAAGGTGAGTAGCAGGCTTAAGCCAACTAATATAACTAATACATAGGTTTTTACAACTTCAAGCCTCATCTACTCCCTCTCCTCTTTTGACTGAGTAGTGGAAGTGTAAAGAGAATCGTTGTCCCTTTACCCTCTCTGCTTCTAGCCCATATTTTCCCATCATGTGCTTCGACAATATCCTTAGATATTGCTAAGCCAAGCCCTGTACCACCTAATTTTCTCGTCCGTGCTTTGTCAGCGCGATAAAAGCGCTCAAATATTTTATCTACTTTATCATATGGTATTCCCATTCCCTCATCCTCAATACTAACGAGGAGGTGCTGTTTCTGTCTAACCACTTTAAAGCGAATCGTGCCACCCTCTGGTGAATACTTGATCGCATTAGAAATAATATTATCGAGCACCTGGGTCATTTTATCTTTATCAATCCATACAAAATATTTTCCAGCTGGAAGCTCTCTTTGCAGGGTGATATGCTCTGGGTTATTCATTTGAAAACGATCGATTACACTATGAAAATAAACAATAAATTCTGTACGTTCTTTCTCCACAGTGAAATCCGTACTATCCATTTTGGAAAGCTGCAGCAAATCATTAACCATGCGAATCATCCGCTCGGTTTCATTTTGGGCAACCTCTAAAAAACGTGGAGCGATTTCTTTATCTTGCCAAGCTCCATCGGTTAGTGCTTCAATATAGCTTCTCATTGTCGTTAATGGCGTACGAAGCTCATGGGAGACGTTAGAAACAAATTCACGTCGTTCCTGCTCCATTTTTTCCTGCTCTGTTACATCACTAAGCACGGTAATAAATCCGGTAACCCGATCTTCATCATCGGTAACGGTTGAAAAGTTCGCTCGAATTAAAAAGTCATTTTCCCCATCGCCATAATCGATAATTAAAGAACCACTATCATGAAGATTCGAAATATCAAAGTTGCTTTGATCTAAATGTAAAACATCGAGCAAAAAAGCGCCTTGAATATCTTCTGGGTCTTTACCAATTAAAATACCAGCAGACTCATTCATTAACGTGATGGCGCCAGTTGCATCTGTTGCAATAACCCCATCCGACATATTCGAAAGCACAGAGCTAAGCTTCCGCTGCTCCTCTTCAATGGTGGCATAGGAATGCTTTAATCGATCATTCATATTATTAAAGGTAATCGCGAGCTGCCCAATTTCATCGGTTGCATAAACATTCACCTTTTGTGAGAAATCACCGCGCGCCATTGTTTGTGCTTGGCGACGCATTTCTTTGATAGGCTTTGTAATCGTACGTGCAACAAGCACACCAAGAAAGGCAGAAACAACAATTGCCAAAACAGAAGCTTTTGAGAAGATCTCATTGATTTCTTGCATCTGATCGTAAATACCTTCCATTGATGCTTGTACATACACAACACCCGCAATCGACCGATCCTCGTAATAAACTGGAACGGCTTGTACGAATACACGATTTTCAGTAATTGGATCATAGGCTTGCTGTGGCGCTGATTTTGCTTCTTGCTTAAGTGCAGAGATAACCAAAGGCATCGTCGTAATCTTGTTAATTACCTCTTCATTTAGCGTATCATTTGTTCCTAATACACGTCCTTGACTATTTACAACCTCTAGCTTCGTAATATCGTCTGTTTTTATATCGGAAATCATTTTTTGAATATCTTCTTTTAATTTGGACTCCTCTTCTTCTTCTGAGCGATCCTTTTCAAAAGCCTGTTCCAAATTATAGCTAAGCAAGTCAATTCGTTCTGTTAGACTACTCTCAAAGTTGGAGGTTAGTTCTTTTTCTAGCTTGCCTGCAAAATAAGAACCAATGACTTGAATCGCGACAAGGAGCAGTAGAATATAAATAATAATGAACTTCAGCTGTATCGAGCGAAAAAAGCCTACTTTATGCATAAAACCTACTCCTGATCAGGATTTCGTAAATAATAGCCTACCCCACGACGGGTAACAATCCATGTTGGATTACTTGGATTTTCTTCAATCTTTTCACGAAGACGACGAACGGTAACATCAACCGTACGAACGTCGCCAAAATAATCATAGCCCCAAACAGTTTCTAATAAATGCTCTCGCGTCATTACTTGACCAATATGACGCGCTAAATAGTGAAGCAGTTCAAATTCTCGATGAGTTAGCTCAATTTCTTCTCCACTTCTCGTAACCGTATAGGCATCTGGATGAATGACTAGTGTTCCGATTTCAATATCCTTATTCGCTTTCCCTGCGTCCTCTGGTGCATGCTGTAAGCGTCGTAAATTTGCCTTTACACGGGCAATAAGCTCCCGATTACTAAAAGGCTTTGTAACGTAGTCATCGGCTCCAAGCTCAAGCCCTAGCACCTTATCAATTTCGGAGTCCTTTGCAGTTAGCATAATAATTGGCATCGTTTGTGTTTTACGAATTTCACGACAGACTTCATTTCCATCCTTATTTGGAAGCATAATATCTAATAAGACGAGGTCTGGCTTTTCTTTTTCAGCAAGCTCAATAGCTTCATCTCCATCATAGGCACAGACAACCTGGTAGCCTTCTTTTTCTAAATTAAAACGTAGAATATCAGCAATTGGCTGTTCATCATCAACAACTAAAATTTTCTGTGGCATATTCTTCATCATCCTTTTCTTCGTTATCAAAACGACTTTATTATTTATCAGTTTTGCTCGTATACTATTCGTTAAGGATCATCTGCCTTGCGTCTATTTTAACGTACTTTTATCGAAAAGTCTTTTATTCACGATATTAAACCTATCGGCAAACGTTAAAATCAGAGCAAGCGCATGAATAGAAAAAAGACTAACTCATTATCTTGCTTCTGTCATGAGTCAGCCTTTGAAGCTTTTATTCATTATTGAATGTAGTTTAATGGATTTTGTAAGGCACCATTTTTATATACTTCAAAGTGTAAATGCACACCAGTTGAATTCCCTGTTGATCCCATTACACCTATTTTCATTCCTTTTTGTACCGTTTGACCAGCTCGAACACTGATGGAAGCCATGTGGGCGTATATCGTTTTTAATCCATTGTTATGGTTAATGACGATTTTGTTTCCATAGCCACCATTATCATATCCTGCCGAGACAACTACCCCATTATCAGCAGCTAAGATAGAACGGTTACTTGGACGAGCAATGTCGATCCCTTTATGCATGCTTCCCCAGCGATAGCCAGATTTACTTGAAATATAGCCACCAACTGTTGGCCATTGCATATTCCCAGTGCCACGAGACGAAATTACCTTCGTTCCTTTAATAACGACTTTCTTTACTGGCTCATCAATAACGTTTTCCTCTAAAACTTCTTTGTTTTTAATGTTGCCATTAACTTCCTCAATCGCATAGTGAACGACTTTTTTACCGTCTTTTCCTTCTTGCTTTACTTTTTCATCACCTTTGAACATATCTTCCGATTCCTTTACCTCTGTTTCAAAGGCAACCTTTTCTTCAACGATATGCTCTTTTTTAAGCACAACGTGAACAAATGGCTTATATTCTGTTACTTGCAGTTCTTGTCCAATTTGTAACACTGTATCTTCATCTATCGATGGGTTGAGCTCAAGTAGTTTTTTTGTTGTAAGGTCATATTTTCCTGCAATGGATCCAAGCACTTCACCTGAATCTACTTTGTGAACCTGCTCTGTCAGCGTGCCCTTCTCAAGCATTTTCATTCCTTGCTTTTCTGTTAGAATCTGATCAACAGACACTTTTTGCTCGGATAACGAAACCTCTTTTGATAAAGAAACATCCTTTATAATTGCGTCTCCTACTTCAATTTCGGTTTCTTTGTTTGGCTGCTCAACAATTGCGATGCCTGAATCATCTACTTTTAGCTCCTGTGATTGCTTTGCTGCTTCGAGCTTGTCCAAGATAGCTTGGTCAACATACTTTGCTTTGTACGCAGTTAAAAGCTGTTGTGCGTCCTTTTCACTATTAAAATAACCTACGACATCATCACCGAGCTTTAATTCAATCGCTAATGCTTTAACCGTTAGCTTCTCATTTAAATCACGGAGGACTTTATCGTTATCAAAGGAAGGACGAAATACTTTTTCAGGTATGTATGTAATCTCTTCCCCAATTGTTAGTGATAGGTCTTTATTCGTCTGCTGTGCTGTTTCAACCTTCTGATCAACGAATGATTGAACAACTTCTTTGTTATCAATTTTTCCGACATAATCATCATTCACATAAACGTGATACACCGTTTGTAGCTCTTGATCATCATCTGCAGCTACCGGCATGGCAAATGCAAATGAAAACAGAAATACAGCTGCAATCATAAAACGATGTATATACTTATTTTTGTCCATTTTGCTCGTACCTTTCGACTTCACTTGGTATAGCCCCCTGACAAAACCAAATCTTCTCTAAATCTATTTTTCTATGTAATTAATCCACTACTAATCTACCATAGGAGTAATAGATAATTGAATAACTCTAGGTAAAATGTAATCTAAATGTATCATTTATTACATTTTTTTACTTTTTATAGGGCTGTTGGGTGAATATTAACGTGAAAACTGTTGAAAAAGGGTGTGTTTTACCATTTTTTAGCATTTATTTTACAAAATAATTACATTGGTGGGTATACGGTTGTTTAAGGTAGGATTAAATCGGGTATAGAAGCAGTTAAATTGCACACTGCGGTTGGATTAAGAGGAGTTCATAACCAAATCGACCATGGACTAAAAATGATGCGACAGGGCCAAAGAATTTTTGTTAAAGGAAAGCCAAATGAAATCGGTTAGTTATTATAGTACTTCATGTTGATCTGGGATAGTTGAAATAGGAGAGACTCCTTGAAAAAGAAAAGCACTTTTTCTGCGTGCGATGTGTCGCTGCCGAAGCGTTCCTAGTCCAGCGGGAAAACTAACAGGGGAACGCAGACTAAAACCGCTACATCCTGTGGCAACGTCTGCGCTAGTACGTCCTGTACGTCGAAAAAAACACTCGGAAAAGCGTATTTTCTTTTCCGAGTTAGTTGAGGCCGTGCCGTGGCAAAGAAGACACTGCGAAGTCTTTTTGAGCAGCTGTCGCGCTTGTGCCTGTGTTGAAAGCGATCCTATTTTAAACTACAATGCAATTTTCGGATTCTCCACCGGAGGCTACTGTTTCCTCCTTCCAGCCCTATCATCATTCTAAAAAAGCTTAGGCATATACACTGCGAACAACATTTGTTTGTGTACGATCTGGTCCTACAGAGAAAATCGATAACGGAATTTCAGTAAGCTGCGAAATCCGCTCGATATAATGGCGCGCATTGTCAGGTAAATCATGGAGATTTTTGATCCCCGTAATATCTTCTGTCCAGCCTGGCATTTCTTCATACACTGGCTCACACTCAGCCAATACAGCAAGGCTCGCTGGAAATTCCTTCATGATTTCCCCTTTATAGCGATATGCTACACAAATTTTTAATGTCTCTATTCCAGTTAGTACATCGACCGAGTTCAGCGATAAATCTGTAATTCCACTCACTCGGCGTGCATGACGAACAACCACACTATCAAACCAGCCAACACGACGTGGTCTTCCAGTTGTTGTGCCATATTCACGTCCGACTTCTCGGATTTGGTCGCCTATTTCATCATGAAGCTCCGTTGGGAATGGGCCATCTCCTACACGCGTCGTATACGCTTTGGATACACCAACAACATGGTTTATTTTTGTCGGTCCTACTCCTGCTCCAATCGTTACGCCTCCAGCAATTGGATTGGATGATGTTACAAATGGATACGTACCTTGGTCAATATCAAGCATTACACCCTGTGCCCCTTCAAACAACACACGACGGCCTTCGTCTAAGGCATCATTTAATACAACGGATGTATCACAAACATACTGCTTCATTTGTTGTCCATATGCATAATATTCTTCGAAAATATCTTCTACATGGATTGGATCTGTATTATACAGCTTTGTAAACTGACGATTTTTTTCGTTTAGATTCTGCTCTAGCTTCGCACGGAATACATCTTTATCAAGAAGATCTGCCATACGAATGCCTACACGAGCCGCTTTATCCATATAGGCTGGGCCGATTCCTTTTTTTGTCGTCCCAATTTTATTCGTACCCTTTTCTTCCTCTTGTAAAATATCTAATTTTAAATGATATGGCAAAATAACATGTGCACGATTACTAATTCGCAAATTATCAGTTGAAACCTGATGCTCATGTAAATAAGCGATTTCTTCAAGAAACGCTTTTGGATCAATTACCATTCCATTTCCAAGCACACACGTTTTTTCTTTATAAAATATTCCTGATGGGATTAAATGCAGTTTATAGGTGATGCCATCAAACTTGATTGTATGACCGGCATTATTGCCTCCTTGATAACGAGCAACAACCTCTGCATTCTGAGATAAAAAATCGGTTATTTTCCCTTTTCCTTCGTCTCCCCACTGGGTTCCAACAACTACTACTGAGGACATGACGCACCTCCACTAAGTTTGTATTTCTTATGTTATTTGTGCATTACAGAAGTAATTTTAGCAGTATTTTTAAGGATAGTCAATCTAAACACGAACCATTACAATATTAATATATTTAATGTTCGTAATTACCGAACATTAAATATCTATTCTTACCTTTCTTTATCTCTCCGTATTATTCCTTTTTTTAGAACAAACATGCATACTCGTACTTCCGCATTCACCACATTGCTTTCCACCAAAAAAACGGCTCTCCCATTGCTTTTAAAAAACAATGAAAGATGCCGTTTATGCATGAACTGGTTCTGGTGGAATATCACTTTGATCATACCTGTGATCTAAATCTACGAATTTATTATATTCTTTCACAAAAGCAAGTTCGACAGTTCCAACTGGACCATTACGTTGCTTTGCTAAAATGATTTCGATAATATTCTGCTTCTCGGACTCTTTATCATAATAGTCATCACGATAAAGGAACCCTACAATATCCGCATCCTGCTCAATACTTCCTGATTCACGTAGGTCAGACATCATCGGGCGCTTATCTTGGCGTTGTTCCACGCCACGTGAAAGCTGGGAAAGTGCAATAAGTGGCACATTCAATTCACGAGCCAGTCCTTTTAAGGAACGAGAGATTTCCGAGACTTCCTGCTGACGGTTATCTCGTGAGCCAGCACTTCCTTGGATAAGCTGTAAATAATCAATTAAAATCATGCCAAGTCCATGCTCCTGCTTTAATCGTCGACATTTTGAACGAATCTCACTTACACGAATACCTGGCGTATCATCAATATAGATTCCTGCATTAGAGAGAGAGCCCATCGCCATCGTAAGCTTTCCCCAATCCTCAGACTCTAATTGTCCATTTCTTAATCGTTGCGCATCAATGTTTCCTTCTGCACAAAGCATACGTTGCACAAGCTGTTCTGCTCCCATTTCCAGACTAAATATCGCAACGTTCTCGTCTGTATTAACAGCTACGTTTTGGGCGATATTCAATGCAAATGCGGTTTTACCCACTGATGGACGGGCCGCAATAATAATTAAATCGTTTCGTTGGAAACCGGATGTAATTCGATCTAAATCACGGTAGCCAGTTGGGATTCCGGTTACATCCTCTTTCCGATTGTGTAGCATTTCAATATTATCGTACACATTAATCAAAACATCTTTAATCGCTTTAAATGCGCCGGAATTCTTGCGACCGGAAACTTCTAAAATACTTTTCTCCGCATCATTTAAAACATCGTCCACTTCATCTTCTTTATCATAGGAAGTGGTTACAATATCGGTTGCGGTACGTATTAATCGACGTAGTAACGCTTTTTCTTCGATAATCTTACAGTAATAACTAATATTAGCGGCTGTTGGCACACTTCCAGCTACTTCTGTTAGATAGGAAACACCACCAACCTCATCTAATAGTTTACTATCCTTTAATGCTGTCGTTACTGTAATTACATCAATTGGCTCACCATGGTCGGAAAGCTTCATCATCGTTTCAAAGATACGTTGATGCCCAGCACGATAAAAATCATCCGGCATTAATATTTCAGATGCCGTAGAGAATGCCTCAGGCTCCAGAAAGATTGCTCCGATAACCGATTGTTCAGCTTCAATACTATGTGGTGGTATTCGTTCATTCCATTGATCACTCAAAGCCTTTTCCTCCTTCACCTAAGACAAAGCATCCTTGTTTGACGCTACGAAAAGATTATTGTTCCACAACATGTACTTTAACAGAACCAGATACTTCTGGATGTAGTTTTACTGGTACAACTGTATATCCTAACGAACGAATTGGTTGTTCAAGTTCTATTTTACGCTTATCAATTTGGTAACCGTGCTCTTTCTTTAATACATCTGCAATTTGCTTACTCGTAATGGAACCGAATAAGCGACCGCCTTCGCCAGATTTTGCTTTCATTTCAACCGTTAACGCTGCTAGCTTATCTTTTAGATTTATTGCTTCTTCTTTTTCTTCTTGTTCAAGCTGATCTTGTTTTTTCTTTTGTGCATCTAGCCCTTTTAAGTTACCAGGCGTTGCTTCAACAGCCATGTTGTTCTTCAACAAATAATTACGTGCATAGCCGTCTGACACATTCTTTACTTCACCTTTTTTTCCTTTTCCTTTCACGTCTTTCACAAAAATTACTTTCATTCTGATTCTCTCCCTTCATCATACGCTTCCAGCATATCCTTCAACAGTTCTTCTGCATCATCTACTGTTGTATCCTCTAATTGTGTCGCGGCATTTGTTAAATGACCGCCACCATTCATTTTTTCCATTATTACTTGCACATTAATGGCTCCGAGTGAACGTGCACTAATCCCTATCCTTCCGTCCTTTCGTTCTGAAATAACGAAGGAAGCACTTATGCCACTCATCGTTAAGAGTGTATCAGCTGTTTGTGCAATCAATACAGGATCATATATTTCACCTGGATTTGCCTTTGCAATCGCAATATGATCGCGGAATATTCTCGCACGCTCCACTAGCTTACTACGTTTTACATAACGATCTAAGTCCTCTTTCATCAATTGCTGCACGAGTACCGTGTCAGCACCTTTTGATCGTAAATAAGAGGCAGCATCAAACGTACGTGAGCCGGTTCGTAATGTAAAGCTTTTCGTATCTACTATAATACCAGCTAATAATGCCGTTGCCTCTAGCATCTTTAGCTTCGGACCTTTTGGTTGGTATTCCAGCAACTCGGTTACGAGCTCTGCTGTTGATGAGGCATATGGCTCCATGTACACTAACGTTGGATTTTCAATAAAGTCCTCTGCCCGACGATGGTGATCAATAACAACTTTATATTCTGTTTTATTTAATAAGCGTTCATCCACAACCATCGATGGTTTATGCGTATCGACAACAACAACAAGGCTATTCGATGATACAAGCTCTTCCGCTTCATTCGGATCGATAAAATGCTGCCACAGCTCTTCATCTTCTTTGATTGCTTTTACTAACCGGTGAACACCTGTATCAATATCATCTGGATCAAAAACAATATATCCTTTCACCTGATTGCGCTTCGCAATGTTCAATATGCCAATTGCTGCACCTAGGGCATCCATGTCTGGAGATTTATGTCCCATAATAATGACGTTATCACTTGCTTTCACAAGCTCCTTCATCGCATGAGAAATGACCCTTGCTCTTACTCTTGTGCGTTTTTCCATTGGATTCGTCTTACCACCGTAAAAGCGAACCTTACCGGAATCATCTTTAATGGCAACCTGATCACCGCCACGTCCTAAAGCAAGATCAAGACTTGATTGGGCATTTGCTCCAAGTGCTGGCAATGTTTTTTTACCTAATCCTATCCCAATACTAATCGTCAATGGTATATTTTGTTCACTCGTTATTTCCCGTACCGTATCTAATATATGAAATTTCGATTGTTCAAGCTGGTTAAGAATTTCATTCGTACCGACTGCTAGAAAGCGATCCTGCGATGTTCGCTTTAAGTAAAGTCCATACTGCTGTGACCATTCATTAAGTACTGCAGTTACTTCTGAATTCAATTGACTCTTTATCGCATCATCCATGTTTTGCGTGATTTCATCGTAATTATCTAGGAAAATAATCGCTAAAATTGTTTGATCATTTTGGTACAATGTCTCCATTTCAGCTTGCTTTGTGCGATCAAAAAAGTAAAGAAGTCGTTCTTCTTTCTTGATTGTTGTTTGAAATTCGACTTGTTCCAGCCGTACCCACACTTCTTCGTTATCTTCCTTAATAGCAGGAATTAAAGCCTCAGAAATCTCATTTAGTGATTTTCCAACAATCGAGTCTTCTTCCCAAAATTGATTCATATATGAATTCGTCCACTCCACCTTATAATCCTCACTAAAAAGAATGATACCAATGGGCATTTCTAGCAATGCCTCTTCACCAACCTTTTTCAGGCGATAGGACAAGGTGGAAATGTATTTTTCCGTTTCTGTTATAATCATTCGTTCGGTACGAATGCTATTATAAAAGGACGCAGCTAACAATAAAGTCATTACAATACCAAGCATCCATTGGTAATACCAAATCACACCAAGCAATAAAAAGGACAACAAATAAATTATCCATAAATGTCTGCCAAGTGCGGGCTTCTTTTGTAAATTCGGCATAGAAATTCAGCTCCTACTACTCATCACCTTTTCACGTTAAAGGAATGGATCAATTGAAAGGTGACAAGGCCTATTTTTCTACTTCTTTGAAACCCGTTCCCTTAAACGGAATCCTATGTCAATTATACCTAAGATTCGAACCAAAGGAAGTAGAATGAAAGGGATGATCACGATAAAAACAATTAGCAAAATAGGGATTGCTTTCGTTAGTTTTTTCTCGTGTGCATAGAAAAAAACAAAGGAAAGACCTTGAATAACCATGAAAAATCCAGCTAGCATTAATACGTTTTGAACACCTAGGAATAAGATTCCGTTCGGATCAGGCTGAAAAAATGAAACAATCATGGCAACAAAGTATATCCACACGATTGCTACTGGAAAACGTAGCATGCGAAATGGTGGAAATTGATAGGTCTTCTTTTCTATCCGATTAATTAATTTATAGCTTAACCATTGACTAACCAATGCAAATAACATCGACATGACAACAAACATGACCGGGATTAAGTTCTTTACCATTAAGAACTGCTGCTCTAATAATTCTATTTGGCCTTCTATTTGATCCTCGACTCCAAGCTGCTGCATCATATCTCTACTCATTTGCATCGATTGCTGGATCATATTATCAAACTCTGCAGTGAAATTGATTTGGAATACGATTTGACTAAATAAAAAGGAAAACAACATACCGATAACAAAGCCAACTGTTCCTCGAGCCCAGGCCTCGTATGGACTAGCGCGGTGATGCATGGCAGTACCAATCATAATTCCCCCCGCTGCAGCTAACAGCGTAATGGGAATCGAGATGACGGTCGCAAAAAGCATCGTAATTACTGCGGCTGCGACAAACATGAGTAAGCTTGGCTTCCAATCATATCGGTAAGAAAAAATGATAAATGGAATTGGTAGTAAAAACACCGCTATTACTGAGAAAAATGAAAAGTACCACCATAAAAGCATAAGCACTACGAAAATAGCTGTTAATAGGGCACCATCTGTTATTTTTTTCGATTGATTCATTATTTGCACCTCGTTCAATATCGCGAAGACAGGAATAAATATTGGTCTATTTTTTCATCCGCCTATTTTTTCTCTCTAGAGAAAGGGATATTTTTTTATTTCATTCTAATATGATAACATGATTTTCATCGAATTTGGAAAGAGAACGAATGGAAACATGGATTTACAGATATTTCGGAAAGAAGGTTGAGTGGTTTAGGTTGGGGAAAAGCGCTATTTCTACTTGAAATGAAGCATTCGGTTCAGCATAAGCCGCTTTTTTACACGTTTCAGTCTTTCATCTATTATAATAGAGTTGGTTGACTAGATGAATACATATTAAAGGATGAAGATAATGATTTTTTGGACGATGTTCACACAAAGCTTACGACTTCCTAATAAACAAGCTGTTTTTCGTTTAAATCGAACAGGTATGGATATCACGGTCTTTTATATGTTTATACTGCTTGGTTTTGTATCCGTTCCAACACTGATTGACGTTTTAACCGAAACAAATGGAATGACCGCAAATATGAATATATTATTTCGACTAATCTACTTTTTTATTTTTTCTTATTTGCCGTTAACCATTGTCATTTTTATATTACTATCCCTCCTCGCCTATATTGCAACAGGAATTGCTCACCTTATGAAAAGGAAGCTTAAATTTTCGATATTATGGAAAATGAGTGCATATACCACAACAATTCCATTTTTATTCTATACAGTAGCAGCCACTTTTTTTTCGGTGCACGATATGATTATTATTCTATTTATTGTGTATTCTCTCGTTTTGTTAATCAAGATCATTTCCATCTACCCAAAACGGAAGAAACATGCATCATAATGACTGTTGTTTATTCATATGAAAAGAAATCGGTTAATATTTCCGATTTCTTTTCATATCCAGCTTTATTGCTCCCAAATGATATCTCCAATGCCTGCGGTTTGATAGCCTAATGATGCCAGCTTTTTCTGAAATTGCTTGCTCGTTAAGATTTCCTTTAAATGATTAATTAATGCGTTATTTTGTGCTGTTTTCAAAACAACTAAATCATAGCTTTCCTCGACCATGGGGACAAAGTCGATTCCAGCTACCTTTGCCACGGTTTCAATGCCAACACCAACATCAGCCGATCCATTTGCAATCATCGAGGCAACGTTTAGATGACTCGATTGTTCGTTCGAATAGCCTGCAACCGCTTGTTTATTAATATGATGTAAGCGAAATTTCTCATCTAATAACACTCTAGCTCCTGCACCAGGCTCGCGATTCACCATAACAATATTCGGCTTTTTTAAATCTGCCCACGCATAAATTTCCTTTGGATTTCCTGCCGCTACGTATAATCCGGCCGTTCGCTTAATAAATCGAAAAACAATAAATGATTGGCTCACTAACAGCTTGCGGACATAAGGAATATTATATTTACCGGTATCTCCATCAAACAAATGAGCGCTTGCAATTGCTACCTTTCCTTCATACATTGCGATTAGTCCGTCCAAACTTCCTTTATGCGTACGAAGTGGACGAATGGAAGCTGATTTGTTCTCCAGCTCCTGTGCTAATATATCTAAACTATTGTCTTGACCACTAATAACAACCGCTTGTTCTGATCCAGCTTCTATTCTGCTTTCTGCCTGTACAGGCGCAGAAACACCTTGCTGTCCTCTTCGTTTATAGTGCTCCAGCTCCATGGCATCTACACGCATTTGCCGACCCACACGGAATGCCTGAAGCTCTCCTTTTTTAATCAAATCATATACGGTTAGCTTTGATACCTTTAATAGACGTGCAATTTCTTCTGTCGTATAAGACTCATTTTGCGACACGAGCAATCACCTCACTCTTTCCTTTATTTAGTTTATCATTTACTTTACAACTAAATCTACTTATAATTAGTTATAAGTAATTATAATTAGTTATATCTACTTATATTTAATGGAGGCTAATCATGAAAAAGACACAGTTATTCACTTTACTTTTTATCGCAGTTACTATTTTCTTAGCTGGTTGCAGTAATGACAAGCAGGATGAAGCCGAAAAGAAAACAGAATTAACGATTTCTGCAGCAATTAGTCTGACCGATGCATTAGCAGAAATAAAAGATACATATGAAAAAGAAAATAATGTAGCGCTTGTTTTTAATCTCGGCGGTTCTGGTAAATTGGCACAGCAAATTGAGCAAGGCGCTCCAACAGACATTTTTATTTCTGCGAATCAGGATTGGATGGACAAGCTTGAAAGCGAGAATTTTATTTTAAAGGATACACGGGCTGACATTACCGGTAACAAAATTGTTTTGATTACTGGAGATGATTCCAAGCTCGAATATAAGGCATTTGCAGACATAAATGCAAAGGATGTAGCGAAAATCGCGATTGGGAATCCTGAAAGTGTTCCTGCTGGAAAATATGCGCAGCAAGCATTGCAGCAATTAGAAAAATGGAGTACGCTTGAGAAACAATTAGTGCTTGCCAAGGATGTACGGCAAGTATTAACGTATGTAGAAACAGGAAACACCGATATCGGATTCGTTTATGAAAGTGATGCACTTGTATCAGACAAAATTAAAGTACTGGCAGCAGCAAAAGCTGGGATGCATGACCCGATTATTTATCCAGGTGCGGTAGTCGCTGATACAAAACATGAGAAGGAAGCTAAAAAGTTTCTCACCTTTCTAGAAAGTGATGAAGCACAGAAAATTTTAAATAACTATGGATTCCGTAAATAAACCTAGGTGGATTGCAGATGACAGATATTCAATTATCGCCATTATGGCTTTCTTTTAAAACAGCATTTATCGCAACAATCATTGTTTTTATTGTTGGCGTGTTTTTAGCGCGTATTATTGGAAGAAATGATTTTCCTGGAAAAAGTATTGTAGAAGCCGTTATCTTGCTGCCGCTTGTACTTCCTCCGACCGTTGTTGGATTCGGCCTATTATTCTTATTCGGAAAAAATGGTCCGATTGGGCAACTACTAATGAATTGGTTTGATGTTCAAATTGTTTTTTCATGGTATGCAGTTATCATTGCTGCCGTCGTTGTTTCATTTCCTTTAATGTATCAAAGTGCAGCTGGCGCATTTCAACAATACGATGCCAATATGGAAAATGCCGCCTACACGATGGGCGCTTCTAAATGGAAAGTATTCTGGACGATTTCCTTCCGGTTAGCATGGCCGGGATTGTTAGCTGGGCTTGTGTTATCCTTTGCTCGTGCGCTTGGAGAATTTGGGGCTACCTTAATGCTTGCAGGCTATATACCAAATGTGACTGATACGATTCCACTGGCGATTTATTTCGCAGTAGAATCTGGAAACATGGAACTCGCATCGTTTTGGGTTATTATTATCGTTGCACTTGGATTTTCGGCCATCCTTTGGTTGAATTGGTGGAGTAAACGAAATATGATGCGTTATACAGCGAAGCGATCAAAATAATAATGTGGGTAGAGCAGAGGAGGAAGAGTCATGCTTGAAGTCGAGATAAAGAAACAACTTTCCCATTTTGAATTACAAGCAACTTTTACCGTGAAAAATGAAATTGTTGTTTTATTCGGTCCTTCTGGTGCTGGAAAAACAACAATTCTCCATAGTATCGCAGGAATTGCAAAAGCCGATCAAGGGATCATTCGTTTACATGACAGCGTATTGTTTCATTCGGAGCAAAAAATCGCTGTTCCAATTCAGCGGAGGAAAATTGGCTATCTTTTTCAGGATTATGCCCTTTTCCCACACATGACGGTCTGGAAGAATATTGCGTACGGAATGAAAAACGAAACGTTAGCAAAGCAAGTGATTAAAGAACTAACGATTGACCATTTAATCGCACAATACCCGCATCAAATTTCAGGTGGGGAAAAGCAGCGTGTTGCGCTGGCACGTGCATTAGCAACAGAGCCTGACCTACTTTTGCTAGACGAGCCGTTTTCTGCTTTGGATGATAAAACAAGATTGCGAAGCCATGAGGAGCTGTTACGACTTCATGCATTATGGCAAATTCCTATTATTATGGTAACGCATAGTCATGAGGAAGCATTAAAGCTTGGAAATCGTGTGCTTTATGTGGAGCATGGAACACTCCATACAGCGCCTGTTCCTTCTTAATGTAGATTTACGAAGCATTCCTGGAAAGCTTGATTAGAATACAATATACAAAAAAACCTTCAACCGTTGATTATAAATCAGCTGTTGAAGGTTTTTCTCTTTACTCCGCTACAAACGGCAATAATGCCATTTGACGAGCACGTTTGATTGCTTTTGTAAGCTTACGTTGATATTTAGCTGAAGTTCCAGTTACACGACGAGGAAGAATTTTTCCACGATCGGAAACGAAACGCTTTAAAAGCTCAACATCTTTATAGTCAATGTGTGTAATTCCGTTTGCTGTGAAAAAACACACTTTACGACGCTTTGCACGTCCGCGACGAGCTGCCATTCGTATCACTCCTTTATCTGTATTCACCGATTCCTACCTCATTCTAATTAGAATGGAAGGTCGTCATCTGAAATATCGATAGGCTCTCCGTTATCTTTAAACGGATCGTCCTCAAATTGCTTATCTTGGTTTTGATTCTGATTCGGCTGGAAACCATATTGATCTTGTCCTCCACGGTTAGGAGAAGAACCTTTTGTTTCCAGAAATTGCACATTATCTGCCACAACTTCTGTAATGTAGACCATTTTTCCATCCTGGCCTTCGAAGGAACGCGTTTGAATTCGTCCATCTACACCAATCATACTACCTTTTTTCATATAATTAGCAAGGTTTTCAGCTGGTCTACGCCAAATGACACAATTGATAAAATCAGCTTCACGATTGCCTTGCTGATTCGTAAATGGTCGGTTAACGGCAACTGTAAAATTAGCTACAGCTACTCCGTTTGGTGTATAACGTAAATCAGGATCCTTCGTTAACCTGCCGACAAGTACGACGCGATTTAACATCAGAATCACCCCTTATTATTGGTCATCTTCTCGAACTGCGATATGGCGAATGATATCATCAGAGAACTTCGCTAAACGATCGAATTCATTTACTGCTTTTTCATCGCCGCTGAAGTTAATCAATACATAATATCCATCGCGGTAGTCTTTAATTTCATAAGCAAGACGCTTCTTGCCCATTTCGTCTACCTTAGCGATCTCCGCTCCATTATCAGTAAGAATTGTGTTGAAACGCTCAATTAAAGCTGTTTGCGCTTCTTCTTCCATGTCTGGGCGGATGATGTACATAATTTCATATTTTCTCATCCGTTACACCTCCTTTTGGTCTTAGCGGCCCTCAAATTTTTGAGAGCAAGGAGTAATCGATAATTTAATTACTCACGATAGTGTATTATACCAAAGTTTTTCATAAATAACAACCTATGAAAGGGATCCTATTTTACACCAACCATTATTTACACGTTAAAACGGAAATGGATGACATCGCCATCCTGTACGATATATTCCTTACCTTCTAAACGTACCTTTCCTTTTTCACGAGCTTGTCCCATTGAACCAGCCTCAACAAGATCTGTGTAGGAAACTGTTTCAGCTCGAATAAATCCGCGCTCAAAGTCGGTATGAATGATTCCAGCTGCTTGTGGGGCTTTCGTGCCTTTTCTGAATGTCCACGCACGAACCTCCTGCTCACCAGCCGTAAAGTAAGTAGCTAATCCTAGCAAATGATAGGAAGCTTTAATGAGCTTATCCAATCCCGACTCTGTAATACCTAGCTCCTGCAAAAACATTTCTTTTTCATCCTGCTCAAGCTCTGAAATTTCTTCTTCAATCTTTGCACAAATAACAATAACCTCTGCATCTTCTTCTGCCGCATAAGCTTTTACTTTTTGTACGTTTGCATTCGCATCCGAATCTGTCACTTCATCCTCACTAACATTTGCAACATAAAGCATTGGTTTTGCTGTAAGTAAATGAAGTCCTTTAACGATTTTTTGCTGTTCATCGGTAAAATCTAATGCACGTGCAGGGGTTTCCTCTTCAAAGGCTGCTTTTAGTTTTGCAAGAATATCAAACTCGGCCACTGCTTCCTTATCTTTTTGCTTTGCGAGTTTTTCCACACGTTGTATCCGTTTGTTTACCGTTTCTAAATCAGCTAAAATAAGCTCTAAATTGATGATTTCAATATCATCAATCGGATCAACCTTACCAGAAACGTGGGTAATATTCTCATCCTCAAAACAACGAACGACCTGGCATATCGCATCAACTTGGCGAATATGGGATAAAAATTGGTTGCCTAATCCCTCTCCCTTACTCGCACCCTTTACAATCCCTGCAATATCTGTAAATTCAAAGGCTGTTGGTACTGTTTTCTTTGGTTTTACAAGCTCTGTTAATTTATTTAAGCGATCGTCTGGCACTTCCACAATACCTACATTCGGATCAATCGTAGCAAATGGATAGTTTGCTGCTTCTGCTCCTGCTTGTGTAATGGCATTAAATAACGTGGATTTCCCCACGTTAGGAAGTCCGACTATTCCTGCTGTTAAAGACATACATCTTTCACTCCTTAAGGATTTCCATTCATATGAACGCGTTTGTCTTCCTAATTATAGATTCAACAGGACAAGAAGACAAGAAGATATAATGCAAAAGTAGGCACCAAGTGGATGCCTACTTTTTGCTTTTACCCTATTATATTTCTATTTCTCTCTATCTATGTTACTATTATACCATTTTTGGAAGATATTAGTCTATATTAACTATTTAATCCTCCGCTTTTTCGAGGATTTTTTTTAGCTTCTTAGCAAATTCCTTGCGAGGTATCATCACACTGTGCGAACAGCCAAGACAACGAATGCGGATATCCATTCCCATTCGAATGATTTTCCAGCGATTTTCCCCACATGGATGTGGCTTTTTCATTTGTACAACATCATTTAAACCAAAATCCTTGTCTACCATGCTATGTTCTCCTTCTTAATCATTTTCACGCCCACGATGGTGGTGGTTTTCATCCATTATTGTTGGTCGTTCATTGCGTGAATACATGACTAGTCGTGGCGAAGGAATATCAATACCAGCCTGATATAGCCCTTCCTTCATCTCTTTACGAATCATCCGTTCACCTGACCATTGAGAGCCTGGTAACGTTTCGGCAATCACGCGAACGACAAAATGAGAAAGTTCTAATGATTGAACGCCGATGATTTCTGGAGCGGACAAGATTTGCGGATATTTTTCCGGAAGTTTTTTAGCGATTACTTCAATAACCTTTTCCGCTTCTTCAATATTGCTTTCATATGGAATATTAATATCTACTACGGACAGGCCATTATGAACAGAGTAATTTGTCACCTGTGTAATATTTCCATTTGGAAGGACATTCATCTCCCCTGTCCAGCTTAGCACCTTTGTTGTACGTAAACCGATTTCTTCTACGGTACCTTCTATACCGGAAACAGCAATATAGTCTCCTACCGAAAATTGATCCTCAAAAATGATGAAAAACCCTGAAATAATGTCTCGAACTAAATTTTGTGCTCCAAAGCCGATAGCAAGCCCTGCTACTCCAGCTCCGGCTAGTAATGCGCCAATTTTAAATCCTAATACATTATCTAATATCATAATGAACGCGATAAAATAAACGACATAAGCGATTACATTAAGCGTTAGTTTTTTTAATGTGTTTTCTCTGCGCTCGGAAATACGAATCGGTCCGCGACGTTCGTTGCTAAAAAGTCGCTCAACGACTTTTTTACTTATTCGTACAATAAAAAGCGCTATAAAGGTGATTAATAATATTTGAATAATCCCTTCTCCAATTGCAATCCAAGGCTTTGGTCCTGTGATATATTCCCATAAGTCTGTTAGTTCTTTTTCAACCAAACTAAAACCTCCTGTTCGTCTGTTACTACGAATTAAATGCGATTATTTTAGATTAAATAGTACAATATTTCGTTTAAAAATGGAAGCGAATGATTTATGCGAATAATCTTATACTTTTCGTTTATCTAACACTCTCCACACTGGAAATAATAACAGCCTTGTCAATACATATAAGTTTAATACCCCATAAACAGGATAAATATAGCCGATTAATGTAGAGAATCCTAACGTTGTTAACGGAATCATCGTAAGCAATGTTAAGAAAACAAGCACCCATAATGGCACACGGAAAAAACTATGGATTCTAGTTACAATCCCCATTATACCAGCAGCTGCTGTTGTAAAGATAGCAAACCATAGGAGCACTGTCATTAAGATAAGCATTTGAATCGGATAATGCTTTAAAATCGCAAATAAAGGAATTTCATATAATAATAGCTCGTCTGCAATTTGGATAAGACTGTTGTTATAAATATACGATATAATTCCTAATATAGCGCCACTACCGATACAGGCAATCCAGATCTCCTTTTTGGATTCTACTTTATTTCCGATCGCACCTAAGACGGCAATAAGTGGCAAAATATTTAATGCCGTAAAGGGAAAAGCAGCTAACCAATTTCGTTGCTCATGCCAATGAGAAAATAAGGAAAGCTCCTGATCATATGTAAACTGAAGCAATACATACAATAGACCAGTTAGCAAAACAGGCAAAATGATTTGATTAATGGATAATAGCCCACCAATATCCTTCATAAAAAGAATAACTAGTGCGACCACCATTATACTTATACCCCACCAATACGAATAATTAAACGCTTGTCCGGTTGCTCCGCTACCTGAAAGCATGACAACAGTAGTCGTATACAAGTAAAGGAAAATCATCACATCATATATTCCTGTAAGTTTGTCTCCAACAATTTCTCTTAGTACAGAACGATATTCCTGTGATTGTAGTCGATAGCTAATATGCATAATGACCGTACATGAAATGGAAAAGAAAAGCACGAATAGCATTATAGCAAGTCCACTTTCATGACCAAAAAACTCCCATAACTCTCTCCCCGATGCATAGCCTGCCCCAATCGTTGTACCAATAATTAAAAACATCCATTTAAATCCTGATTTCCACATGGAAGTTCCTCCGTTAAACTTTTTGACTTAATGTATAAAAATCGAATGAAATCCGTATACTTATATCAATATGTTTGCGGAGGATAAGCTATGAATCTTAAGAGCCGTTTTCAATCAAAAATTGATTCCGTTCGAATCGATCACACTGCACCACACCTCGATGTAGCAATAGGAGATAAATTAATTTCTTGGTTTCCTAGTGTACCTCGTGAATATGTCGTCGTTTGTATTGGAACAGATCGATCGACCGGGGATGCACTAGGTCCATTAGTTGGATCATTTCTAACGGAAATGAAACCAAGGCATTTGTCGATTTTTGGAACACTAGAACATCCTGTACATGCTACAAACCTGCATGAATATATTAAAGAAATTAATCATGTTCATAAAAATCCATTTATCATTGCAGTGGATGCTTGTTTAGGAAAAACACATTCGGTGGGTAAAATCATTGCCACTGAAGGTCCCTTACAGCCTGGTGCAGCTTTAAATAAACCATTACCAGCTGTTGGTGATGTCCATCTTACTGGCGTGGTCAATGTAAGTGGGTTTATGGAGTATTCGGTTCTACAAAATACTCGCTTAGCTATTGTAGTAGAAATGGCTAAAAAAATTGCCGGATTGCTTGAGTCGATTGATTATCGTTTAATCCATCATCGCAAGGCTCCTGCCGTTGTAGTACCCCAAATAAAATCATCGACCCTCTAATTTAACGAAATAGAAAAAAACTGCGAAATACATGCTCGCAGTTTTTTCATTATTTATTCTTCTATTAGAAAAGCTGATACATCGCATAAACGAGCCCTACTGTTAGAATGGATGGTAATAAGTTTCCAACACGGATTGAAACAATTTTTAACAAATTCAACCCAATTGCAACAATTAACAGCCCTCCTACTGCAGTTAATTCGACAATAAGTCCATTTAAAAATGTCTCCGGAAACCAACTTTCGATTTGCGTTGCCAATAATGCAATTCCACCTTGATATAAGACAACTGGAATAACAGAAAAGATAACACCAAATCCTAATGTTGTTGTTAATACAAGTGCTGTAAATCCATCTATTACACCTTTTGTGATTAAAACTTCATGGTCGCCACGCAAGCCACTATCAAGTGCACCTATCACAGCCATTGCACCAATTACAAAGATAAGCGAAGCCGTAACAAAGCCTTGCGTGACCGTTATGTTTTGGTTTTTAGTTGTAAATTTACTACCGATCCATGTTCCTAATCGATTTAAACCTTCTTCTACTTGAAGAAACTCTCCTAATAATGCACCTGTAAGTAAGCTAATTAACACGATAATAATCGAATCCGTTGCAAACGCCATTTGCATACCAATTAGAATTACAGTAAGTCCTATTCCATGCATCACGGTCTGTTTATATTTTTCAGGGATTTTTGTAAAAAATAATCCAAGTAAACTACCAATAATAATAAAAGCCGCATTCACTAATGTCCCGTATAATACCATTGCCTCCAACTCCATTGTAATTAATCTATTTTACATTCCTTCATATGCCATTGTTATTTCTTCGATTGCAGTTAAAAACGCTTCAATCTCCTCTTCTGTGTTGGTTGCATTAAAGCTTACACGGACAACTCCCTGCTCAGTTGTTCCAAGGGTTTCATGGGCTAACGGATTACAGTGTAATCCAGCACGTACTGCAATTTGATAATGTGTATCTAACACGATCGCTATTTCTTGCGCATCTATCCCGTTTACATTAAAAGCGATGATCGGTAATCGCACATCCTCTATCAAGGGTCCATAGCAAGTAATTCCTTCTATTGAATTTAGCCCGTCTAATAGTTTGTTTGCTAACAATGTTTCACGTGAAACATTGTCGTGTATTTTCCGTTCATAAACTTGTAAAGCTGCTAATAACCCAGCTATGCCTGGTGTATTTAATGTTCCACTTTCTAGTTTTTCTGGCCACACTTCCGGCTGATCAGGAGATTCCGAATAGCTTCCTGTTCCACCATGATGAATGGGGTGTAAATCAAGATGCTGTGCAACAAGCAACACCCCTGTTCCTTGTGGTCCTAGTATTCCTTTATGACCAGGAAAGGCAAGCATATCAACCCCTTGTGCTTTCATCGATATCGGTATATGCCCTGCCGTTTGTGAAGCATCAACAAGCGTTATAATACGATGTTTTTTAGCGACTTTAATTACTTCATTCAAAGGAATGATAGCTCCTGTAACATTGGATGCATGTGTTACAGCAATTAGCTTTGTTTGAGAGCAAATGGTATCTTTCATTGCATGTATAAATGCATCATCATCTCCATCAAAACGAACATAGGACACCGTTACACCATATTTCTTTTTTAAATGCTCTAAAGGCCTTCGCACTGCGTTATGCTCCATATATGTAGCAATAATGTGGTCGCCCTTTCTCCACTCTAACCCTTTAATAGCCTGATTTAAGGCAATCGTAGCATTTTGAAAAAAGACCACTCGCTTCGGATCTTCACACCCGAATAATTGCGCAGCTTTTTCGCGGGCTTCTTGAATTATCTTCGAAGCTTCACGCGCATGTACGTGTCCACCTCTACCTGGGTTTGCCCCTATTTCATTTAATGCATGTAGCATTGCTTCCCCTACCTCTGGAGGTTTCGGAAACGAGGAAGCTGCCTGATCAAGATATATCATTGTATCTGCTTCCTTTCTCAAGTTGATGAAACGAATATCCTACTCTTTTTCATTGTTGTTATATCAGATTGAATGGGGTTCATTTTAATAGATAGTAAAAAGATAATAAAATAGACTGGTTAAGAAGGTTAACTTCCTAATCCCAGTCCATAGACAACATTTTGTCGTGGATAAACGAATTATTAAGATGGTGTTTAGTAATGCTTGAATTATTTATCGAGCACTTCCATAATGCGCTCTAAATCATCATTTGAATAAAATTCGATTTCGATTTTCCCTTTTCGTTTGCCACGATGAATCGATACGGCAGTTCCTAAACGATCACGTAAAAAGCTTTCTCTTTCTTGTAGAAAAATATCCTTTTTCGCTGTCGTTTTCTTTTTTACCGGTTTTTCATTTAACTCAGTAATCAGTTTTTCTATTTGTCTTACATTTAGCTTTTCTTGACGCACTTTATTCACTACTGCAATTAATTTACTCTTATCCTTTAATCCTAACAAAGCACGTCCGTGGCCCATTGATAACTCACCATTGTTAATGTACGCAATGACTTGTTCAGGTAAAGACAGCAATCGAACCATATTCGCAATATGTGAACGGCTCTTTCCTAATCGTTTAGCTAATTCATCTTGGGTTACCTTTAACTCTCGAATTAAATTTGCATACGCATGCGCTTCTTCTACTGGGGTTAAATCCTCACGCTGTAAGTTTTCTAATAACGCCAGCTCCATCATCTTTTCGTCTGTCAATTCTTTTATAATGACTGGAATTGTTTCGAGTCCAGCTTCTTTTGCGGCACGAAAACGACGTTCTCCAACAACAATTTCATAGCCTTTAATGCTTTTTCGTACGGTTAAAGGTTGGATAATCCCATATTCTAAGATAGATTCCTTTAACTCCTCAATCGCATCAGCGTGAAATGTTTTTCTTGGTTGATATGGATTCGGGCGACATTCCTTTATCGCTATTTCTTGAACTGTATCATTCTCATTTTCATTAATCTCTGGAAAAAAAGCATCTAGTCCTCTACCCAACCCGCGTGCCATTTTCCATCACTTCCTTCGCCAATTCAAGATAAACTTCTGCCCCACGTGATTTCGGATCATATGTAATGATTGGCTGGCCATGACTTGGTGCTTCTCCTAACCGAATATTTCGCGGAATAATGGATTTATAAACTTTATCCTGAAAATATTTTTTTACTTCTTCAATCACTTGAATTCCTAAATTCGTTCTTGCATCAAGCATGGTGAGTAATACACCTTCAATCATCAAGCTTTTATTTAAGTGCTTTTGTACAAGGCGAATCGTGTTCAATAGCTGACTAAGTCCTTCTAAAGCGTAGTATTCACATTGGACTGGAATAATGACGGTGTCAGAAGCAGTTAATGCATTAATCGTGAGTAAGCCCAATGATGGTGGACAATCGATAATGATATAGTCATAGACTCCTCTTAACTCTTCTAATGCTTTTTTCAAGCGAATCTCTCGAGAAATAGTTGGTACAAGTTCGATTTCTGCACCAGCGAGTTGAATTGTAGCAGGTATGATATCTAAGTTGTTTACATTCGTAGGAACACAAACTTCCTTTGCCTGTATATCTTCAACGAGCACATTATAGATACATTGATCCATGTCTGCTTTATTGATGCCTACTCCACTCGTGGCATTTCCTTGCGGGTCAATATCTACTAATAGCACTCTATTTCCAAATTGCGCTAGACTTGCGCTCAGATTTACCGATGAAGTTGTTTTTCCTACACCACCCTTTTGATTCGCGATGGATATGATTTTTCCCATGTTTTCACCTACCAGTTAAACTTCCTTTAAGCTATACTTTCTATTCTATCACTTTTTCCAAGTAAACGACTATTAATTTTACTTTTTACTTAAAATATATCCGAAATAGATTCTAGATGCGCCTAATTATACTAAAAATAAACCTTCTCCCTATCTAGGGAGAAGGTTTATGTCTATTAAAATTAAATGATTATTTCTTTTTCGGTATTTTAATCGTTATTTGGTAATAATCATCAAGATCTTCTTCATCTGATTCTACTTCAATCCCTGTGTCTGATACCATACTCAATGATTGACGAATCGTATTCATCGCAATACGGATATCCTTATTAACACCCTTTAGCTTTGCGCGTTTTTTCTTCGGTTTCTCTACCGGCTCATTTATAGCTGCGATTTTTTCTTCGGTTTGCTTTACATTTAAATCTTTTTGTATGATTTCATTTAAAATAAAAAGCTGTTTTTCTGCTTCTTTTAATTTAATTAATGCGCGAGCATGGCGTTCTGTTATTTGCTTTGTCAATAATGCCTGCTGTACTTCCTCTGGTAATTTAAGTAACCGCAACTTGTTTGCAATCGTTGATTGATTTTTACCTAACCGTTGCGCTAACGCCTCTTGGGTTAACTCATGCATTTCTAACAGCTTTGCATAGGCAATCGCCTCTTCAATGACAGTTAGCTCTTCCCGTTGCAAATTCTCAATTAATGCAACCGACGCAGTTTGAGTATCACTCATATCTCGGATAATTGCTGAAATAAACTCCCATCCAAGCGATTGTACTGCTCGCCATCTGCGTTCCCCGGCAATTAATTCATATTGCCCTTCTTCACCGTCTATCTTACGCACAACAATTGGTTGTATCATTCCGTGTGTATTGATCGTTTGAGCGAGTTCAGCTATTTTATCCTCATTAAACATTGATCTTGGTTGATAGCGATTTGGCTGTATATTAACAACAGGAAGCTGTATGACCTCATCTGGATGATAGGCTTCTATTTCACTATTTGTATCTGCGTCTGTTTTTTCCCCCATACCAAAAATTCGATTAAAAGGCTGCAACACTATACAACACCACCTTTATAAAATAAATAGATTATTTTTAGTTCCCCAAAGAATTATCCGTTATATCTAAAAAAGCTATTTCGATAGCTTGGATCTTTTCCAACTTACAATGTTTCACGTGAAACAATTTACTAGTGTTTGAATTACACCGCTTTCATTATGTATGGCTTCCATTCTTCAACAACTACATGTACACTTGTTCTTATTTTACCATATTTGATGAGAGAATGATATGAAACGATTTGCTTCATGCAAAGATTACAAGGCTACTATTGTTCGTAATCTTCCATAGTTATTCAAGTGGTTCTTTATTTGGCAAGCCTGCTTTTCTTGGGTATTTCTTCGGCGTTTTTCTTTTTTTATCAATTATAATAATAGAACGATCACTATCTTCCTTTGGTAATGAGAAAGAATGAATTTCTGCTGGTTCTCCTCCTAATAATTCAATAGCCCCTTTTGCATCTTGTAACTCATTGCTTGCTTGTGCTCCCTTCATAGCAATAAACACACCATCTTTTCGACAAAGTGGTAAGCACAGTTCCGATAATACCGACATTCTAGCTACAGCTCGTGCCATGACTACATCGAATTTTTCACGGAATTTCACGTTTTTCCCAAAGCTTTCTGCCCGATCATGATAAAACGCGACATTATCTAAGCCTAACTGTAAGGCAAGTTGATTTAAAAAACCGATTCGTTTATTTAATGAATCAACAATCGTGATATGTAATTGTGGAAAGCATATTTTTAATGGGATACTTGGAAAACCGGCTCCAGCTCCTACATCACAAATATGAATTTGCTCTGTGAAATCATAATAAAAGGATGCACTTATTGAATCATAAAAATGCTTTAAATAAACGTCTTCCTTTTCTGTAAGCGCAGTTAAATTCATTTTTTCATTCCACTCAACCAACGTATCAAAGTAAATTGAAAATTGAGTTTTTTGTCGGTTATTTAAAATTATCCCTTGTTCCTCTAATGCAGCAGCAAACTGTTCTGGATTCACGAGGCTTTTCACTCCTTTAAAGTATCTTGACCTTTTATGATGGTAAAAGAGCTGTCCCAAAACCGCATCGAGCAGCGCTCAATTAGGACAGCCCTTTTACACAGTTGCTTCATTGCCAATTCTTAATTAGCGAGCTTGGCAATTTTTCCATTCTCAATATATACGAGTAAGATCGAAATATCAGAAGGATTGACACCAGAAATTCGAGAAGCTTGCCCTACAGAAAGCGGACGAACTGTCTTCAGTTTTTCCCTAGCTTCTGTAGCTATTCCACTAATGGCATCATAATCAATATTTTCGGGAATTTTTTTGTCTTCCATTTTAAGCATTCGTTCCACTTGTTCGTTGGCTTTCTTAATATAGCCCTCATACTTAATATGGATTTCTACCTGTTCCTTTATATCACTCGTTAGCGATTCATTTGCTTCGATGAGTCGCTCTATTAGTGCATAAGACATTTCAGGACGCTTCAATAAATCTGCTGCTTTCACCGCTTCTTTTAGAGGTGAAGCCTCTGCTTCTTGAAGCACTTCTTGCACGATAGCATTTGGTTTAATCACTATTTTTCGGAGTCGGTTCATTTCTTCCTCTACTTGTTGCTTTTTAAGGAGAAAACGATCATATCTTTCATTAGAAATTAAACCTAGCTCATGACCAAGCGCAGTTAACCGAAGATCTGCATTATCGTGGCGAAGAAGCAAACGATATTCTGCACGAGAGGTTAACAAACGATATGGCTCTTTTGTTCCTTTCGTTACTAAATCATCAATTAAAACGCCAATATATGCTTGTGAGCGGTCAAGAATAACCGGTTCTTTGCCGAGCACTTTTGCTGCTGCATTAATACCTGCCATCAAGCCTTGTGCGGCCGCTTCTTCATAGCCTGACGTTCCGTTGATCTGACCAGCAGTAAATAAACCAGCTATTTTCTTTGTTTCTAATGTTGGCCACAGCTGGGTAGGAATTAATGCATCATACTCAATTGCATAACCTGGACGCATTATTTCAGCATTTTCTAAACCTGGCACGGATCGTACCATTTCATGCTGTACCGATTCAGGTAGCGATGTGGATAAGCCTTGTACATATATTTCTTCTGTATTCCGTCCCTCAGGCTCTAAAAATATTTGATGTCGCGGCTTATCATGAAAGCGGACGATTTTATCTTCAATTGATGGACAATAACGTGGACCTGTTCCGCGCTTCATCCCGGAATACATAGCTGAAAGACTTAGATTATCATCAATAATTTTATGCGTAAATTCATTCGTATACGTTAACCAACAAGGAATTTGTTCTGTAATAAACTCGGTCGTTTCATAAGAAAACCCACGTGGTTTTTCATCTCCTGGTTGAATTTCCGTCTTTGAATAATCAATCGTATGACTATTTACACGTGGAGGGGTTCCTGTTTTAAAACGGGTAATTTCCAAACCAAGCTTCTCTAGATTTTCTGACAGTTTTATTGTCGGACGCTGATTATTTGGTCCACTCTCATACTCGAGATCCCCCATTAAAACCTTTCCACGCATAAATGTTCCTGTTGTAACAATTACCGTTTCCGCATGATAGGCTGCGTGTGTTTCTGTAATAACTCCTTTACAAATGCCGTCCTCGATAATAAGTTCATCTACCATGCCTTGTCGAAGGGTTATATTCTTTTCATTTTCAATCAATTGCTTCATTTCTTGAATATACAGCGGTTTATCTGCTTGTGCACGTAATGCTTGCACTGCTGGTCCTTTACCAGTATTCAGCATACGCATTTGGATATACGTTTTATCAATTACTTTTGCCATAACACCGCCTAAAGCATCTATTTCACGAACAACAATTCCTTTTGCTGGTCCACCGATAGACGGATTACAAGGCATAAATGCAATCATATCCAGGTTAAGCGTGAGGATTAATGTTTTCGCACCCATCTTTGCAGCAGCAAGTGCTGCTTCACTTCCAGCATGACCTGCACCTACAACGATTACATCGTAATGTCCTGCATCATATACCATTTCTTTTCATCCTTTCTTCTGTGAATTTTTCTATTTCTCACGCTGTCAAATACGCGTTACTTTCCTAAACAAAATTGAGAAAACAATTGATCAATTAAGCTATCACTAGCAGTATCGCCAATAATTTCTCCTAATAATTCCCACGTTCTCGTTACATCAATTTGCACAATATCTAACGGCATGCCTAATTCTAAGCTTTGCATCGCATCTTCGAGTGCCGCTTTTGCTTGTTTTAATAACTGGATATGACGAACGTTAGATACATAGGTTAAATCACCGGTATCAATGTCTCCAGCGAAAAAGACATTGGCAATTGCTGCTTCCAGCTCATCTATCCCTTGTTCTTCAATCAAGGAGGTTGTAATAACTGGACGATTCATTGCTAGTCTTTCTACTTCATCCATATCCAGCTGTTGCGCTAAATCTGTTTTATTAATAATAACGATATACTCTAGCCCTTCAATTGCTTTAAAAAGCTTTCGATCTTCTTCTGAAAGCTTTTCATTATAATTAAGCACAAACAAAATAAGATCCGATTCTTTTAATACTTGGCGTGACCGTTCTACACCAATTTTTTCAACGATATCCTCTGTTTCCCGAATACCTGCTGTGTCAACTAAGCGAAGTGGTACACCACGTACATTTACATATTCCTCGATAATATCTCGCGTTGTCCCTGGTATCTCAGTTACAATTGCTTTATTTTCCTGCACTAATGTATTCATTAACGAGGACTTTCCGACATTCGGACGACCGATAATCGCGGTAGATAATCCTTCTCTTAATATCTTTCCCTGCTTCGCAATTTGTAAAAGCTCTTCAATTTCCTTGTGAACGGCTTTTGTTTTCTCACGCATTAGCTCATGAGACATCTCTTCCACATCATCATATTCTGGATAATCGATATTCACTTCCACATGTGCAACCGTTTCTAACAGGGACTGTCGATATTTTTGTATCATTTTAGATAATCTGCCATCCATTTGCTTTAAAGCAACCGTCATTGCTTTATCTGTTTTGGCACGAATCAAGTCCATAACAGCTTCTGCCTGTGAAAGGTCAATCCTTCCATTTAAAAAAGCACGCTTCGTAAATTCACCTGGCTCTGCTAATCTCGCACCTTTAGCTAACATAATTTCTAAAACACGATTAACAGCCACCATGCCACCGTGACAATTTATTTCAACGACATCTTCCCTCGTAAATGTTTTTGGTGCGCGCATGACGGAAACCATAACTTCCTCTGCTACTTCATTTGTATCTGGATCCATAATTTTTCCATAGTGAATCGTATGGGAAGCTACTTCCTTTAAATTTTTCCCTTGAAATATAGATGCTGCTATTGCTACTGCATCGACACCACTTAACCGTACGATCGCAATGGCTCCTTCTCCAACCGGTGTAGAAATTGCTGCTATTGTATCTGTTTCCATCTCGTCACCTCCTATCTTCTTTTAAATCGATGCAATGATTTATATGAATAATTCCATTATACGTTTATTTTATAGTGACTTTTTTCCGTCACTAATGTAATAGAATACCATAATTTTAATGAAAAATAAACTTATCCACAAGGATTATTTTTCACTTTCTATTCCCTTTTTATCCACATGTGTATAAGTCTACACGGGTTTTAATCGTTTTCTGGTGCGCGGAAAAAATAAATGTGGAAAAACGGAATTTAAAACTAAAATCGGAGAAAACCATTC
The DNA here is from genome assembly GCF_036409425.1 of Virgibacillus sp. MG-45. NCBI lineage: Bacteria > Bacillati > Bacillota > Bacilli > Caryophanales > Bacillaceae > Virgibacillus > Virgibacillus sp. MG-45. The sequence continues at coordinate 183,716 of NZ_JAXOFU010000003.1, forward strand.
ATTGGCAGCAAAAAAAACCCCGATACATTCGTGTATCGGGGTTTAATTATGGCTTAATAACGATATGTCGATGTGGCTCAACACCATCAGAGTATGTGCTTACATCATCTCTTGTTTGAAGCACACTATGAATAATTTTCCGTTCATATGCTGGCATCGGCTCTAGCTCCACGACCTTTTGCAAGTGAAGTGCTTTTTCAGCCATTCGAATAGCTAACGTTTCTAGCGTTTCTTTTCTTCTTGCACGGTATCCTTCTGCATCAACCGTGACTGTATAATACTGCTTTTTATCTTTATTAATAACTAAATGTGTCAAATATTGAAGGGCATTTAAGGTTTGTCCGCGCTTTCCGATTAAAAGAGCGATTTTTTCACCAGTTACATCGAACGTAATATGATTCCCTTCGATAGAACCGGTAATTTCAGCCTCTACACCCATATTGCGAATAACTTCTTTTAAATATTTTTCTGCTTCTTCGATTGGATTCTTCAAAATGGTTACTTTTACAATCGCACGCTTTGATCCAAATACGCCAAGAAGCCCTTTTTTTCCTTCATCAATAACTTCAACTTCTACTTGGTCCCGTGTGGTGTTTAACTGCTCTAATGCTGATTGGACCGCTTCATCTACCGTTTGTCCACTAGCAGTTATTTGTCTCACTTTTTGTCTCCTCCATTTTTCTCATCCTTCATCATTGGTTTTCGGATGAAAATTGTTTGAGCGACCATGAAAATATTACCAACTACCCAGTAAAGTGCTAACGCTGCTGGGAAGAACATCGCAAATACACCGATCATAATCGGCATGACGTAAAGCATTACCATCATTTGCGGATTTTGAGCTGCTGGACTACCAGCCATCATTAGTTTTTGTTGTAGGAAGGTTGCAGCTCCAGCCACAAGTGGCAAAATATAGAATGGATCCGGTGAACCTAATTCAAACCACAAAAAGGAATGTAAACCAATTTGTTCATTACGCATAATTGCGTGATAAATCGCAATTAAGATCGGCATTTGCACTAGAACAGGCAGGCATCCTGCAAGTGGATTAACACCATGCTTTTGGAACAATGCCATCGTTTCCTGTTGTAGCTTTTGCTGTGTATTTGCATCTTTTGAACCGTATTTTTGCTGTAACTCTTTTAGAGCTGGTTGAATATCTTGCATTGCTTTAGAGCTTTTTAGTTGCTTCACGTTCAGTGGCAATAATACTAAACGGATAATAATGGTTACAATAACAATTGCTAACCCATAATTATTATTAAATAGCTCTGCAAAATATGTAATCATTAATGACATTGGATAAACAAAATATTTGTTCCAAATTCCTGTGCTTTCTGCATTGATTGGCTCATTGATTTCTGTACAACCAGAAAGCAATGCAACTAGTCCAACCAATAGCAAAAGCAATAAACCTTTTTTACGCAATCTATTTCCTCCTAACTAAACAACCCCAAGTATAACCACCATATTACATCTTATTTTATCATTAAATGGCGCAAAGATTCTATTAAAATCTACCCATTTATTTCTTGAATAGTTTTTCTTTAAATAATAAATGGTTTAAGCTTTTTTTTATCTCATGGAAACCCATATCCTTTGTAGGATTTCTTGCAATAATAATGATGTCATAATTCGGCTGAATCAACGCATCCATTTCCTGAAAGGCTTGGCGAATATAACGTTTAATTCGATTCCTTACAACAGCATTACCTATCTTCTTTCCAACGGATATGCCAACTCGAAAATGCGTTTGCTCGGATTTTTGTAAATAATAAATAACGAGCTGACGATTTGCAAATGATTTCCCATGATTAAAAATAGCTTGAAATTCTTTATTGTCTTTTACACGAAATGCTTTTTTCATTTTGATCACCTTTACGAATTGCAGCAACTGGACAGAAACTATCTTTGCACAAAACTAATGATTCATGCAGCAAAAACAATGTAAACCCTCCAAATAAATCGGATAAACATTGATTCTAAGTACGCTATTCTATCCTTTTTACATTCTTATTCCATTATTATCATTGATGTCTAATCGTGTAAAAAAGACCACTGACATGTTCAGTGGCCTATGCAGATAGTACTTTTCTTCCTTTACGACGGCGACGAGCTAATATTTTACGTCCGTTTTTTGTACTCATTCGTGAACGGAAGCCGTGTACTTTCTTTCTTTTACGGTTATTTGGTTGAAATGTTCTTTTCATCTATCTTGCACCTCCCTGAGGGATCTCCAAAATCCAAAATAAAACATATCCATAAGACAGTCTTTGTAATTATACTGAAAACCATCTATATCTGTCAACTTCCCTTCCTAAAAAATATTCAGGACACAATTTAAACTCGTCACTTTTTATTATCCACAACAAGATTTAATAAGTTTATCATTCATATTTTCTATCCACAACAATTATCGACAAGTTAACCACAAAATATAGTAGTGTGGATAGATTTTGTCTACAATGGGTAGATATTGTGGATAACTGTCGAAAAACCTTGCACCAATGATATTTATTTGATATTATAGTTGTGTTTTAACATGTGTAAAAGTATACAGGAAATATCACTTATACACAGACTGTGGATAAACTGTGGACATTTGTTCACACCTCTGTTTATTTACTTATCAACAATAATGTGGATATTGCTTATAACCAGTCATAACGTATACACAATCACGCACGAGCTATCCACATACTCTAAATTGAATTCTACAATAATTACGTAGTTGCAATTAAATTATCCAGCCTGCCTTTCCATCTTTTTGTATGCAAATAGATCGAGAGAGGCTTTTTCATCTATTTCTATGTTACATAACGGCTAATTATGATCGGCCTTAGAAAAGACAAAAAGCGACAAATTCAAAAGAAATGAGACAGCTACTGTCCATATAGAGCAAAAATCATTTCGCTTAAACAATTATTGAAAGGGGTGAAACCAGTTTGGAAAACATCGGTGAATTATGGACAGCTACATTAGAATTAATCGAACAAAAAGTAAGTAAGCCGAGCTTTGATACGTGGCTTAAAAATACAAAGGCAGAAAAAATAGAAGGCAAAACATTAACTATTTCCGCACCAAATGAATTCGCACGTGACTGGTTAGAGGAGCAATACACACAATTAATTACCGAAATGGTAGCAGAAATTACAGGTTCTACCTTAATGGTAAAATTTATTATTCCAGATGCAGCAATGGAGAAGGATTTGTTTGAGGCATCTCCAAAGCCTCCAAAGCAAGTCGTTGCTGGAGAAGAAATGAAAAAGTCCATGCTAAATCCAAAGTATGTATTTGATACATTTGTCATTGGCTCTGGGAATCGCTTTGCACATGCTGCTTCTTTAGCAGTCGCAGAAGCACCTGCTAAAGCATATAATCCGCTCTTTATTTATGGTGGCGTAGGATTAGGTAAAACGCATCTCATGCATGCAATCGGCCATTATGTACGCGATCATAATCCAAATGCAAAGGTTGTTTATCTAACCTCAGAGAAATTTACGAATGAATTCATTAATGCCATTATGGAAAACAAAACAGCAAATTTCCGCAATAAATATCGGAATGTTGATGTGTTATTAATTGATGATATTCAATTTATTGCTGGAAAAGAGTCAACACAAGAAGAGTTTTTCCATACATTTAATGCGCTACATGAAGAAAATAAACAAATTATCATTTCAAGTGATCGACCTCCGAAGGAAATACCGACGCTTGAAGATCGATTGCGATCCCGTTTTGAGTGGGGTCTGATAACGGATATTACACCACCTGACTTGGAAACAAGAATTGCAATTTTAACAAAAAAAGCTAAAGCAGAAGGATTAGATATTCCGAATGAGGTCATGCTCTATATTGCGAACCAAATTGATACGAACATCCGTGAGCTTGAAGGCGCATTAATTCGCGTCGTTGCCTATTCATCTTTAGTGAATCAAGATATTGATGCGGCGCTTGCTGCAGATGCATTAAAAGATATTATTCCAAGCAATAAGCCTAAAGTAGTTACCATAAAGAAAATCCAAGAAGTGGTTGGCGAAAAATACAACTTAAAATTAGAAGATTTTATTGCTAAAAAAAGGACGAAATCAATCGCGTTTCCTCGTCAAATTGCGATGTATCTTTCACGAGAGCTGACAGATTCGTCATTGCCGAAAATTGGAGAGGAATTTGGTGGGCGTGATCATACAACAGTCATTCATGCACACGAAAAAATTGCCAAAATGATTGACTCGGATACATTACTCCAAAAAGAAATTGAGGAAATTAAAGAAGAAATCAAATCTTTTTAAATTATTCACATGTGAATAGCGTGGATGAACGTACTTAGTTGTAAACAGTTTATCCACATGGGGATAAGTATAATAAAAATAGACTTTTCCATGTTATCCACATACTCACACGCCTTATTACTTTTATTATTATATTTTTATTAAAAATAAATAAATATATACCATCCCATTAGGAGGATTTTTTATGCGATTTATTATCCAACGTGATCAATTATTAGCAAGTGTACAAGATGTTTCAAAAGCGATTTCTTCCAGAACCGCAATTCCGATATTAACAGGTATGAAAATCGAGGCTAGTCCAAATGGAATAACGCTAACAGGCAGTGATTCTGATATTTCCATTGAATCGTTTATTCCACAAGAATCCGACGGAAACGTGTACGTAGAAGAAATTAAACCAGGAAGCATTGTATTGCAAGCACGTTACTTTTCGGAAATTGTTCGAAAGCTTCCAGAACAAACAGTTGAAATCGAAGCGGATGCTAATTTAAAAGTAATTATTCGTTCTGGAAAAGCTGAGTTTAATTTAAATGGACAAAGTGCAGAAGAATATCCACAATTACCAAAGCTACAAACCGATGATAGCTTTACAATGCCAATTGATTTACTAAAAGGAATGATTAAGCAAACAGTATTTGCTGTTTCTGCTATGGAAACACGCCCGATATTAACAGGTGTAAGTGTGACATTACAGGGTGGAAGCTTACATTTCACAGCAACAGATAGTCACCGCTTAGCTTCACGGACGATTCCAGTAGAAGCAAGCAATGTAGAATTTGCAAATGTCGTTATTCCAGGTAAAAGCTTAAACGAATTGTATAAAACGTTGGATGATTCAGAGGAAACAGTAGAAATAAGTGTGACAAATAATCAAGTGCTTTTTCAAACAAAGCATTTAAATTTCTTATCACGCTTGCTTGATGGGAATTATCCCGAAACATCACGATTAATTCCAGAGCAAAGTAAAACTGTAATCCAAGCTAAAACAAAGGATCTCATCCATACAATTGATCGTGCTTCACTTTTAGCAAAAGAAGAACGGAATAATGTTGTGCGGTTAACAACATTGGATAATAATCAACTAGAAATTACGAGTAATTCTCCAGAAATCGGTCGCGTTTCAGAAGAAGTATCTGTCCAATCTCTTGAAGGAGAAGAACTTAAAATATCTTTTAGCGCAAAATATATGCTGGATGCACTGAAAGCAATGGAGGTCGAGGATGTGAAAATTAATTTCACTGGTGCGATGCGTCCATTTATTATCCAGCCTGTAAATGATGATCAAATATTACAACTTATTCTACCGGTGCGAACCTATTAAACTTGTTAAAACAGGCATGTAAATCTTTATAACTCTAAAAAATAACCCTCACCCGACAACGTTAGTTTAAATGGGTGAGGGTTTGTTTTACCTAAAGCTAATTTTCGTGTTTGGCTAGCGTATGAATATGCATTAATATATCCGAAAAAACAATTTTAAGCACTTTTTAAGCTGTTTTTATACATTTCTAGGGTCAATCCTTTCCTTAACACAAAAACTTTAGTAAAATAGGAATAGACACTTTTTAGATTATCAAGGCGGATAAAATTTCATGAAGAGTCTGGTGAGGAAAATTGCAAGAAAAAATCGAAATTAATACAGAATTTATTACACTCGGTCAGTTTATCAAGCTTGCCAATATTCTTGATTCTGGAGGAATGGTAAAAGTCTTTCTGCAGGAGCAAGGGGTGCTGGTAAATGGAGAGCTAGAGCAACGACGTGGGCGAAAGCTTTATCCAAATGATGTTGTTGAAGTAGAAGGTATAGGTTCTTATCTCGTTTCACGCAAAGAGCATGGATAAACATGGCAGATCAGATGTCTAGTTGAAATGCATCCGACAAAATGGACGGTTTCAAGAAAAATGAGGAATTTGCATGCATATTGAACATTTAAATTTAAAGCATTACCGAAATTATGATGAATTAGAGCTTTCCTTTGACGATAAAGTAAATGTAATCATTGGTGAAAACGCACAAGGAAAAACGAACCTAATGGAAGCAATTTACTTGCTCGCATTTACGAAATCACATCGGACTCCGAGGGAAAAAGAGCTTATCCAATGGGAAGCAGATTTTGCCAAGGTAGAAGGAAGGATTCATGCGCGCAACCAAGCTTTTCCACTGGAGATTATTATTTCATCTAAAGGTAAAAAAGCAAAACGAAATCGAATCGAGCAGAAAAAACTAAGTGATTATATTGGTGCACTGAATGTAGTGATGTTTGCACCAGAGGATTTAACACTTGTTAAAGGTCCACCACAAGTTCGCAGACGATTTATTGATATGGAACTCGGACAAATCCAACCAACGTATATTTATCACCTTGGACAATATCAAAAAATATTAAAGCAACGAAATCATTTGTTAAAGCAAATGCAGCGTAAGCCATCACAGGATACAACGATGCTGCATGTGCTTACAGAACAATTGATTGTACACGCTACAAATATCCTCGAGCGACGCTTTTCTTTTTTAGAGCTTCTTAGAAAATGGGCACAGCCAATCCATCAAGGGATCAGTCGTGAACTAGAGCAGCTTGAAATAAGGTATTCTCCTACGATTGAAGTATTAGAAGCGTCTAGTAGGGAGAAAATAGAAGCTATATACTTGGAAAAATTTGCCCAAATCGAGCAAAAGGAAATCGAACGAGGCACTACATTAATCGGAACACACCGCGACGACGTTCTTTTTTATGTAAATGGAAAAGATGTGCAGACCTATGGATCACAGGGACAGCAACGAACGACCGCATTATCATTAAAGCTAGCGGAGCTAGAATTAATCCATAATGAAGTTGGAGAATATCCTATTCTTCTTCTCGACGATGTGTTAAGTGAACTTGACGATTATCGCCAATCCCATTTGTTGAACACGATTCAAGGAAAGGTACAAACCTTTGTATCAACAACAAGTGTAGAAGGGATTCATCATGAAACCTTGAATAAGGCAGAGCTTTTTCGAATTCATAACGGTAGTGTTGCTCCATAATTTAAATGCGGAGGTATTATAATGTTCATTCATATCGGGAATGACAATGTTATACATTCCAACGAAATTGTTACGATTATTGATCGAAATATCATATCATCCTCCAGCATTATGGAAGAGATGATAACGGCAAACAAAAAAAGTATTGTCGGTCCAGAAAAAAATGCAAAATCAGTAGTCATCACGACAGCGTATATTTATTTCAGCACGTTATCTGTTTCAACACTTAAAAAGCGTGCAAGTATGATCTCAACAATAAGCAAACTCGACGATTATTCAACAGAACTCGAGCAAAGCTTGAATAATTGAATGGAAATGGATGTGTAAAATGGCTATGGAAGAAAAAATCATACAAGAACAAACGTATAATGCCGACCAGATCCAAGTCCTTGAAGGCCTGGAAGCTGTACGAAAAAGACCTGGGATGTACATCGGTTCAACAAGTGAAAAAGGATTGCATCACCTCGTTTGGGAAATAGTTGATAATAGTATTGATGAAGCATTAGCAGGCTACTGTGATCATATCCAAATTATTATTGAAGAAGACAATAGTATTACCGTAAAAGATAATGGTCGAGGAATTCCTGTTGATATTCAAAAGAAAACAGGAAAACCAGCTGTTGAAGTCATTATGACTGTACTTCATGCCGGTGGGAAATTCGGTGGTGGCGGATATAAAGTATCAGGGGGCTTACATGGTGTAGGTGCTTCTGTTGTTAATGCGTTGTCTTCTAATTTAGAAGTGTACGTTCATCTCCATGGAAAAATTCATTTTTTAGCCTTTGAACGAGGTGTACCAAAAGAAGAATTAAAAGTAATTGGTGAAACAGATGTTACTGGAACAACAACACATTTTAAGCCTGATCCAGAAATTTTTACAGAAAGTATTGTTTATGATTATGAAGTTTTAAGTCAGCGTTTACGTGAATTAGCTTTTCTAAACAAAGGTATTCGCATTACGCTTGAAGATAAACGAGTAGAAAAAGAGCCAGATACATTTTATTATGAAGGCGGAATTAGCGAATACGTAGCGTATATTAATCGCACGAAGGAAGTACTTCATGAGCCGTTTTTTGCTGAAGGTGAAGAAGAAGGGATTACCGTTGATGTAGCTGTTCAATACAATGATGGCTTTTCAAGTAATATTTACTCATTTGCGAACAATATTCATACGTATGAAGGTGGAACCCATGAATCTGGCTTTAAAACAGCGCTCACTCGTGTGATTAATGATTATGCTCGCAAGAACGGTATGTTGAAGGAAAATGATACGAATCTTTCAGGAGATGACGTTCGTGAAGGTATAACAGCGATCGTATCTATTAAACATTCTAATCCTCAATTTGAGGGACAAACGAAAACAAAGCTTGGAAATAGTGAAGTCCGAACAATTACCGATTCCATTTTTAGTGATGCGTTTTCTAAATTTTTATTTGAAAATCCATCCATCGGAAAAATTGTCGTTGATAAAGGATTGATGGCTTCGCGTGCCCGGATGGCAGCGAAAAAGGCCCGTGATTTAACACGACGAAAAAGCGCCTTAGAAATCTCTAATCTACCAGGTAAATTAGCTGATTGCTCATCACGTGATGCGAAGATTAGTGAATTGTACATTGTTGAGGGTGATTCAGCGGGAGGATCTGCAAAGCAAGGAAGAGATCGTCATTTTCAAGCGATTTTACCATTGCGTGGTAAGATTTTAAACGTTGAAAAAGCCCGACTCGATAAAATATTATCCAATAATGAGATTCGGATGATCATTACAGCTCTTGGAACAGGAATTGGCGAGGATTTTGATATTTCGAAAGCAAGGTATCATAAAATTGTTATTATGACCGATGCTGATGTGGATGGCGCCCATATCCGAACTTTATTATTAACCTTTTTCTATCGGTATATGCGGCCATTAATTGAGAGTGGTTATATTTATATTGCGCAACCACCATTGTATAAAGTTCAACAAGGAAAAGCTGTTCATTATGCATACGATGATAAAGAGCTTGATCGTATTTTAGACGAAATTCCAAAACAACCGAAGCCAGGCTTACAGCGTTACAAGGGTCTTGGTGAAATGAATGCCGAACAGCTTTGGGAAACGACGATGTCGCCTGATACACGTACACTGCTTCAAGTTGAGCTTGTCGATGCAATTGATGCAGATCAGGTTTTTGATGTTTTAATGGGAGACAAGGTTGAGCCGAGAAGGAACTTTATCGAAGAAAATGCCCAGTATGTGAAAAACCTGGATGTATAGGACGATCAACGGCTATATCCATATGTAAAGAAGTAGAAAAAGATCGAAATACAAAATGGTGGAGCATTACTTCATCGTTTGATAATCGATATGGATCACACGAGCAAAATGTTCGGTGTTTTTTAGGAGGTTACTGAAAATGGCAGAACAAGAACGTCCAAGTGTTCAGGAGATAAATATTAGTCAGGAAATACGTACTTCATTTCTTGATTATGCAATGAGTGTTATTGTATCGCGTGCATTACCTGATGTTAGAGATGGGCTAAAGCCTGTTCATCGAAGAATTTTATATGCGATGAATGATTTAGGAATGCATGCAGATAAAGCATATAAAAAATCAGCTCGTATCGTAGGCGAGGTTATTGGTAAGTATCACCCGCATGGTGATTCCGCGGTATATGAGGCAATGGTAAGAATGGCGCAGGATTTCAGTTATCGAAACATGCTTGTTGATGGGCATGGAAATTTTGGATCGGTTGATGGTGACTCAGCTGCGGCAATGCGTTATACCGAAGCAAGAATGTCAAAAATCGCGATGGAGCTTTTGCGTGATATTAATAAAGATACGATTGATTATGCTGATAACTATGATGGATCAGAACGGGAACCAGTTGTATTTCCAGCACGTTTCCCGAACTTATTAGTGAATGGTGCTTCAGGGATTGCTGTAGGGATGGCAACGAATATTCCTCCACACAATTTAAGTGAGACAATTGATGCTGTATTGGCGATAAGTAAGGACCCAGATATAACGGTAGAAGAAATTATGGAAAATCATTTACCAGGACCTGACTTTCCAACTGCAGGACAAATATTAGGAAGAAGCGGAATTCGCAAAGCGTATGAAACCGGTAGAGGCTCGATAACCCTTCGTGCAAAGGTTGATATCGAAGAGCAGAACAATGGTAAAACAAAAATTATTGTAACCGAGCTACCATATCAGGTAAACAAAGCGAAGCTTATCGAAAAAATTGCCGATCATGTACGCGAAAAGCGGATTGAAGGGATTACCGATCTTCGGGATGAATCAGATCGGAATGGAATGCGTGTAGTTATGGAGTTACGCCGTGATGCCAATGCAAATGTTGTTTTAAATAATTTATATAAATATACGGCATTACAAACGACTTTCGGGATAAACATGCTGGCATTAGTTGATGGACAACCAAAAGTGTTATCTGTGAAGCAAGCATTACAGCACTATATTGATCATCAAATTGTCATTATTAAACGACGTACTGCATTTGAATTACGTAAAGCAGAAGCTCGTGCACACATTCTTGAAGGCTTGCGCATTGCATTAGATCATTTAGACGAAGTGATTTCATTAATTCGTAGTTCGAAAACTGCTGATATTGCAAGACAAGGATTAATGGAACGCTTTAAGCTATCAGAAAAGCAATCACAGGCAATCTTAGATATGCGTTTACAACGATTAACAGGACTAGAGCGTGAAAAGATTGAAAGCGAATATAAAGAGCTTCTAAAGCTTATTGGGGAATTAAAGGAAATCTTAGCGAATGAAGAGCGAGTACTTGAAATTATTCGTGAAGAGCTTACTGAAATTAAAGAACGCTATGGTGATGCCCGTCGTACGGAAATAATGGCTGGTGGCGCAGGATTTTTTGAGGATGAAGACCTTATTCCAGAAGAAAATATCGTCATTACCTTAACACATCATGGCTATATTAAGCGATTACCTTCTTCAACCTATCGTGCGCAACGACGTGGTGGACGAGGTATTCAAGGAATGGGAACGAATGAAGACGATTTTGTGGAACATTTAGTTTCGACTTCTACCCATGACACGATTCTTTTCTTTACGAATAAAGGAAAGGTATATCGCGTAAAAGGCTATGAAATTCCGGAATTTAGTCGAACCGCAAAAGGACTTCCAATTATCAATCTCCTGCAAATAGAAAAAGGAGAATGGGTAAATGCTGTTATATCTGTAAATGAATTTAGTGAGAATGCCTATTTATTCTTTACTACGAAGCACGGGATTTCCAAACGCACGGAACTATCGCAATTTGCCAATATCCGAAAAGGTGGGTTAATTGCACTCGGTCTTCGTGATGAGGATGAGCTCATTTCTGTTCGTTTAACGGATGGTACAAAGGATATTATGATTGCTACAAAGCATGGCTATTTAATTCGCTTTCCAGAAGAACAAGTGAGATCAATGGGAAGAACGGCAAGTGGGGTTCGTGGTATTTCACTCCGTGGCGATGATGAAGTAGTGTCTATGGAGATACTTGAAGAAGGCTTGCAAATATTACATGTGACTAACAAAGGTGTTGGAAAGCGGACACCGGAAGATCAATACCGAATCACTCGTCGAGGTGGTAAGGGTATCTTTACTTGTAAGCTAAATGATGACACAGGACATGTTGTAGCTGTAAAAGCAGTTACTGGAGAAGAAGATATTATGCTTATTACAGCAGCTGGTATCTTAATTCGAACGCCTGTTCAAGATATTTCGCAAACAGGTAGAAATACGCAAGGTGTACGCCTCATCCGTTTACAGGAGGATGAAGAAGTAGCTACCGTTGCAAAGATTGAGAAAGATGAAGAAGAAGAGGAATCAGTAGAGCTAGCGCAACAAGAAGTAAATTCAGCGGATCAACAACAGGATAATCAACCAGAGGAAGAATAAATGGATGGAAGGAAGAAATCGGCTATTGAAGGCCGATTTCTTCACATCTAAACGTTTTTTTCTATCGTAGCATTGGATAGTGAATATTCAGTTGGGAGGATATGAAATGCGGGTAAAAGCTTCACAATTGGTTCCAGGTTGTATTTTATTGAATGATGTCAAAGGTAAAACAAACCGTCCTATTATGCATAAAAATACTGTGCTAACAAGCGAGCATATTGTAGTTTTAGAACGATTTTTAGTTACAGAAGTCGATGTTTCTACAAAGCTAGAAGCAGGAGAACTATTTCAACCGCAAAATAACCAAACACAACCAACACAAGAAGCACAACCAGATATTTCATTGACAAAGCAAGATAGCATGCCTTTTAATGCCCATTATCATCTTGTGGTAAACGATTATCAATCGCTTTTTTCACAATGGCAGAGTGGTATTACCGTGGATATCAAAAAAGTACGCATGTTGATAATCCCGTTACTAGAGCGAGTTCGTGAAATTGGAACAGCAGTGTTTACACTGCATCATGAGGCAACAAAGGAAGCTTATTTTTATCACCATAGTGTTGCAATTGGGATGCTATCCGCCTATATAGGAATGAAAATGGATTTACCGAAACAGGAATGGATACAGATAGGGCTGGCAGCTTTTTTAAGTGATGCTGGTATGGCGAAAATTGATCACTCTATCATTACGAAGCAACAAACGTTAACAGCAGCTGATATGGAGCAAGTAAAGCTTCATCCAACCTATTCGTATCGCATGGTTAAATCAATCCCAGCTGTTACAAAGGCAATAAAAACTACAATTCTACAGCACCATGAGCGAGAGGATGGAAGCGGTTATCCATTAGGGCTTAAAGGTGATACGATTCATTTGTATGCCAAAATCATTGCTGTTTGTGATACGTATCACGCCATGACCTGTGAACGGAATTATCGTGAAAAGCAATCGCCATTTAAAGTGATCGAGGAGCTTCAGGTTGAACAATTCACAAGGTTCGATCCCGCCATTGTACATACCTTTATTCAATGCTTAACGCATTTTTCGATCGGGATGCGCGTGCGTCTTTCTGATGGTCAAACCGGTGCCATTGTTTTTATAGATAAACAGTCACCAACAAGACCGATTATTCGTCTAGATCAAAATGAAGAATTACTGAAGTTAACAGATCATCCTTCCTTATATATTAGTGAAATTAGTGAAAGCTAACAACAAGGTCAAAGCGAATTATTCGCTTTGACCTTAAACCATTTTATAGAGCTCTGTACCAAGTAGAAACGGAATTTTAGCTTCTGTTATTTGTAAAAAGCGGAGAATAAAAGGATAATCGATTTCCGATTTCGTAACGAGCAAATCGCCCCACCATTCCGCTTCATATCGACTAAGCATACTCAAATTATACAGCAATAAATAATGCACCATTACTTCAGATATCGGCCAGAAATTATCACGAGATGAGGGGAAGTAAAGTGTTTCATTTTGATGGATAAATAATGGTCCGCTTGCATGGAATACTGGCTGCTCTAGTTCAATGACAATAGAATCTTGCAGTTGGTTTGTATGTTGAATCTGTGGTAAATATGGTTGAATCCGGGATAGAAATGCTTTTTTTGTTAAATGATATTGATCAAGGATCGATGGTGGAAACGCGAGCATCGTGTCACCAAGCTTACCAATCGATTCGAGCTTTTTTTTATGCTGCATTTGAAAAAGAATGTGAAGCTCTGGAATTAATCCAAGCAATTCCTCCATGTTTAATTTTTGAAACGGGATGCGTTTAGTGGAAAAGAGATGCTCAGAAAAATAAGGAAATAATCCTTGATGTTGGATTTTCACTTCATCTGTAAGAAAGGTGTAATTCTTTTTTTTACGTTTCCGTGTAGAAGCTCCATGAGCAAGAATCGTGGTAGATTCTGGATAATTAGGTCTTTTCGTTAAGAGACAGGCCTTTACCAAATGAACCATCCCATAAAAAAATAACATTGGCTGCATTACAATATCTACTTGCTTTCCTGTCTCATAAAATTTCCTTCCATGTTCAAGGTAGTACATGAAGGTTGTACAATTTTCATAGCTTTTTGCTTCTGCATCAACTTGTGGTAGCTTTTTATAGCAAGTCTGAAGAAAATGTCTTGCAGATTGCTGCGATTGCAAATATATGTAAAAATCATTAATTTCATTTGTGTTCATCTGATCACCCTTAAAATGTTTTAAAATTTTGAATGTATTTTCTTTTGTTTTCCCTGAAATATAGGATTGAAAAATAAAGGCTGATACCGTATTGTAATTAGAAATAGATGTACTTGTTTAGCTTAGCCTAACTGCGTTTTTTTATTAGCGAATAAAAACTAGAGGAGGATTTCCATGCGTGATGATAAATTTGTCAAAGAAGGATTAACATTTGACGATGTGTTGTTAATCCCTGCAAAGTCAGAAGTTTTACCAAGAGAAGTGAGTGTTTGTACAGAGCTTTCCAACAGCTTAAAGCTTAATATTCCCTTTATAAGTGCTGGAATGGATACTGTAACAGAAGCTGAAATGGCAATTGCAATGGCTCGCCAAGGTGGACTTGGGATTATTCATAAAAATATGTCAATCGAAGAGCAAGCAGAGCAAGTAGATCGGGTGAAACGTTCAGAAAGTGGCGTCATTACGAATCCGTTCTTTTTAACACCAGACCACCAAGTTTTTGATGCAGAGCATCTAATGGGTAAATTCCGAATTTCTGGGGTTCCGATCGTAAATACGATTGAAGAACAAAAATTAGTCGGCATTATTACGAATCGTGATCTTCGCTTTATTCAAGATTACTCTATTTCAATTCGGGAAGTGATGACAAGTGAAAATCTTGTAACTGCTTCTGTTGGCACAACATTAGAAGAGGCAGAAAAGCTGCTGCAGCAGCATAAAATTGAAAAGCTACCACTTGTAGATGAGCACAATGTACTTAAAGGACTAATAACGATCAAGGATATTGAAAAGGTCATTGAGTTCCCACATGCAGCAAAGGATGATCAAGGAAGATTACTTGCAGGTGCTGCTGTTGGTGTTACTGGGGATGCAATGAAGCGTATCGAGAAGTTGGTAGAAGCGGGTGTGGATGTTATTGTCATTGATACGGCACATGGACACTCAAAAGGCGTTCTCGAACAAGTTAAACGTGTGCGTGAAACATATCCGGATTTAAATATTATTGCTGGCAATGTAGCTACTCCAGAGGGAACAAAGGCATTAATTGATGCAGGAGCAACCATTGTTAAAGTTGGGATTGGACCAGGATCGATTTGTACAACACGTGTTGTTGCAGGAGTTGGCGTACCACAAATAACTGCGATATATGATTGTGCAAAAGAAGCAGAAAAGTATGGTGTACCAATTATTGCCGATGGCGGAATTAAATATTCTGGAGATGTTGTTAAAGCACTTGTTGCGGGTGGACATGCCGTCATGCTTGGAAGTATGTTTGCAGGGGTATCTGAAAGCCCTGGTGAGACAGAAATTTATCAAGGACGTCGCTATAAAGTTTATCGTGGCATGGGATCAGTAGGAGCAATGAAAGCAGGCTCGAAGGATCGATATTTTCAGGATACAGATGATGCCAAAAAGTTGGTTCCTGAAGGGATTGAAGGTAGAGTCGCTTATAAAGGACCTTTAGCAGATACATTACATCAGCTTGTCGGCGGTCTTCGGGCTGGTATGGGATATTGTGGAACAAATACGATTGAAGCTTTACGTGAAAATGGGCAATTTGTCCGTATTACAAATGCTGGATTACGTGAAAGTCATCCACATGATGTGCAAATTACGAAAGAAGCCCCAAATTATTCTTTATAAGGTAAACTGCAGCAGTTATATATTTTTAAAATAGATGGGCAATTTTACCCGTCTATTTTTTATTGATATTTTATGTTAAAATATCAACGTATGTTTACTCAATTCGACATGCTTTTTGCGAAAGGAGTTCACGTTTGTAATAGAACGTTCGATATATATAGTACATGATTTTAAAAAAGTGAGTTATAGTGGAGGTAGAGAAAGTTGAAACGCAAATTTATTAAAGGCATCGTATGGTGGATGGCACTTCTCGTCGTAATTGCACCATTTATGACAACTCAATCTGCACAAGCAGCAAGTACATTAGATATAGCTGCTGAGTCAGCTATTTTAGTTGATGCGGAGACAGGAAAAATTTTATTTTCTAAAAATCCTGATATGAAATTACCTCCAGCCAGCATGACAAAAATGATGACGGAATACCTTGTTTTAGAAGCGATTGAAGCAGGGAAAATCACGTGGGATACGACAACGCAAATTAGTGATTATGCCTATAAAATTTCGGCTGATATTTCATCCTCAGGTACAGGTTTAACGCAGGATGTTGATTATAAGGTACGCGATTTATATAATGCAATGGCTATTAATTCCGATAATGCAACAACAATCGCACTTGCTGAGCTTGTAGCAGGATCAGAAGGCGAATTCGTTAAAATGATGAATAAAAAAGGGAAAGAAATGGGACTCCCTGATTTTGAATTCGTAAATTCAACTGGCTTAGAAAATGCTGATTTAGGTGATAATTATCCAAAAGGAACAGAGCCGGATGGAATTAATTATATGTCTGCACGATCTTCAGCACTTTTAGCCTATCACTTAGTAAACGACCATCCTGAGGCATTAGAAGTTTCTAGAGTGCCGCAAACAGAATTTGATGGGCATATGATTGATAATTGGAACTGGATGCTGCCACATGACAGTGTGAATTTTAAGCAGTTCTATTATGAAGGAGTGGACGGTTTAAAAACCGGTCATACCGATCTTGCGGGCTATTGCTTTACTGGAACTGCAGAACGAAATGGTCAACGTCTGATTTCTGTTGTCATGAAAACAGATAGTATTCCAGCACGATTTAAAGAAACGGCAAAATTACTTGATTATGGATATAATAATTTTAATAGCAAAGAGCTTTTTCCAGCAGGCTATCAACTAAAGGATAAAGCTACGATTGACGTTGTTAAAGGAAAAGAAGATCAAGTTGCTATCGCAACAAATGCACCATTAACAGTCCCTGTTCAACAGGGTGACGAAAAAAATTATACGGTTACGTATCATTTAGATAAAGATAAGTTGGACAAGGAAGGCGCTTTAGTCGCACCTGTTAAGAAGGGTGAAAAAATTGGTACCGCTGAACTTGTTTACAAGGGAGAAGACGCAGGATATATCTTTGAAAATAAAAAGCACGTAGTTGATGTTGTAGCAACGGAAACAGTTGAGAAAAGTAACTGGTTTATGCTTACACTTGATGCTATTGGCGGCTTCTTTGCCGACATATTCAGTTCTATTGTGGATATGGTAAAAGGTTGGTTTAACTAAAATTTGAATAAGACAGTTACCTTACTTGCATATCGTGTGAAAATCAGCTATGATAATGCATAATAAACTGAACAGTAATGAGAGGAAATAGTAGCGTTGCTCTATTCTCAAGAGAGTCGATGGCTGGTGAGAATCGATGAAGGAGCATTGTGAATCCATCCTTGAACTGGTGAACTGAAAAGGAGCATTCTCCTCATAAGTACACCCGGGTCCGTGCCGTTATCACGAAAAGCCGGAAGATAGATTATCTTCAATAAGGGTGGCAACGCGGGAATTCAACTCTCGTCCCTACTACTAGGGACGGGAGTTTTTGTATTTAATTATAAATAAAATAAGGAGTGAATATCATGCTTGACATGAAATATTTGCGCAATCACTTTGATGAAGTAAAAGAAAAATTATCCCATCGTGGAGAAGATTTATCAGAATTAGATCGATTTGGAGATCTTGATCAACGAAGACGTGCATTAATTAATGACACAGAAAGCTTAAAGGCGAGAAGAAATGAAGTTTCCAAGCAAATTCCGATCTTAAAGAAAGAAGGAAAAGATGCAGCGGCAGTTATAAAAGAAATGCGCGAAGTTGGCGATAAAATAGCTGCATTTGATAAAGAATTAAAAGAAATAGAAGAACAGCTAGCAAATATCCTTTTGTCGATCCCAAACATCCCACATGAAAGTGTTCCTGTTGGTGAAGATGAGGAAGATAATGTAGAAGCTCGTAAATGGGGTGAGGTTCCTGCATTTACGTTTGAAGCACAGCCACATTGGGATATTGCAACGAATTTAGGAATTCTTGATTTTGAAAGAGCTGCAAAGGTAACTGGAAGCCGTTTTGTATTTTATAAAGGGCTTGGAGCTCGACTTGAGCGTGCGTTATTGAATTTCATGATGGATTTACATGCAGATGAGCATGGCTATGAGGAAATGCTTCCACCATATATTGTGAACCGTACAAGTATGACTGGAACCGGACAGCTACCAAAGTTTGAAGAGGATGCATTTAAACTCGAAGAATGGGATTATTTCATGGTACCAACAGCAGAGGTTCCAGTAACGAATTTTCATCGGGAGGAAATTCTTTCGCCAAATGAAGTACCGAAAAAATATGTTGCCTATAGTGCAAGCTTTCGTTCAGAAGCAGGATCTGCTGGCAGAGATACCCGTGGGTTAATTCGTCAGCATCAATTTAATAAAGTGGAGCTTGTCCATTTTGCAAAGCCTGAGGATTCCTATGATACGCTGGAAGCATTAACAGGACATGCAGAAAGGGTGCTACAATTGTTAAAGCTTCCTTATCGCGTGATGTCTATGTGTACAGGTGATTTAGGGTTCACAGCTGCCAAAAAATACGATATTGAAGTTTGGATTCCAAGTCAGGATACGTATCGAGAAATTTCTTCTTGCTCGAATTTTGAAGATTTTCAAGCAAGACGTGCAGGCATTCGCTTCCGTCGCGAACCGAATGGCAAACCAGAATTTGTTCATACATTAAATGGCTCTGGATTGGCAATTGGCCGTACCGTAGCAGCAATTCTAGAGAATTATCAGCAGGAGGATGGAACAGTTGTTGTTCCAGAGGTGCTGCGTCCATATATGGGTGGAAAAGAAGTAATAAAGTAAATGACAATCACTTGCCGGCTCTTCATTTGCTGGCAGGTGATGTTTACTTTTAGCGTTTAAAAAGCGTAGGTAGTTACTTATGGTATATTTTGGTATGTTATTTCATGTTGAAAAGTAATTGACACCGTTCGTATATTATTGTATATTAAAACATGTTGATTATGGAGGTATACCCAAGTCTGGCTGAAGGGATCGGTCTTGAAAACCGACAGGGGTGTCAAAGCCCGCGGGGGTTCGAATCCCTCTACCTCCTCCATTTTATAAATTAGCGCATAAATATTGGAGATAAAAAATAAAACTACTGCATTTGCAGTAGTTTTATTTTGTTATTCGGATAGATCGCTTTCTTCTTGTTTCGTTAATGAAGTTAAAAGAGAGAGTGGTAAATGGAAATTCTCATCATTTAGCTGCATTGTATGAAGACTTTCCTCCGTTGCGTTTAAGTCTTTAATATGCTGTATTTCATGATGGAGCTTCTCCATTCTTATATCTAAGCTATTTGCAATATGGGCAGTTTCCTTTAGTTCCTGTAAGAGATGTGCTGGAATTTGCTTGTCATATTTATAATAGATTTTATGCTCTAGGCTTGCCCAAAAATCCATGGCAGCAGTTCGAATTTGAATTTCGACATATACTTGCTCTTCTCTATCGGACATAAATACAGGAATAGAGATAATTAAATGTAAGCTTTGGTAACCATTTGGTTTCGGATATTTAATATAGTCCTTGCATGAAATAAGGGTGATATCTTTTTGTTGTTGAATCATATCACGAATGCGATAAATATCAGAGACAAAGGAGCAAACAATCCGAAAGCCAACAATATCATGAATGTTTTCTTGAATCGAATCAAGTGAGATTTCAAGGTTTTTACGAATTAGCTTTTTTAAAATACTTTCCGGTGATTTGATCCGTGATTTAATATGCTCTATAGGATTATAGTCATGGAAATGCTGAAATTCTTCTTTTAAAATCATTAGCTTTGTATTTACTTCATCTTGTCCAAATTTATACGTCATCATAAGCCGTGTAATTTCATTTCTAGCTACTTTTAAGCGTTGTAAATCTTTTATATCCACTATTGTTTCCTCTTTTCTTACGTGCGTAATAATCACTGTTCTCTTCTATTATAATCGAAAGAAGTGGCATAATTATAGAAAAGAATGGAACATTTATTTAAAAGTAAATAAACGTCCTTTTTACTCTTGACAATTTTATCGAGACAACATATAGTACATAACAATACTAAAAGCTTGTGATCGATAAGAATATAGATTAAGTCCAATAGACAGACTATGATCAGGCCAGTAGCACATGTATGACTGAAAGAAATTGGGATTCATCGGCTGAAAGGTCCCATCTGCTCCAGCATGTGTGAACCTACCTCGGAGTCGTCAGCTAAAACTGACCGCAGTTTCCTGCGTTATCAAAGGAAGAGTTGGGCATGCATTGCATGCTAAGTTAGGTGGTACCGCGGAGCTCAGTCCGTCCTATAGAGAGGATGGATCTGGGCTTTTTGTATGGAGGAAGGAAATCGAAATCATAGGAGGAAAATTCGTATGGATAAAAAAATTGTATTTATTGGTGCAGGTTCGATGGCAGAGGCGATTATTGCTGGAATATTAAAAAGCAAATTTGTCTCAGCAGATTCGATCAATGTGATAAATAAAAGCAATCAAGATAGGGTTGCACGTCTTGAACAACGATATCATGTTCAATATCCGGAAAATAAAAGAGCGGTTATTGAAGCAGCAGATATTGTCGTTCTATCAACAAAACCTTATGACATCGAAACTGCGGTAGAGTCCGTTCGTTCTTATTTACATGAGGATCAATTAATTGTTTCTGTTATTGCAGGGATATCAACAGATTATATTGGAGAGCTCATTGATAAGCAGATACCTATTGTAAGAGCAATGCCAAATACATCTGCTGCTATTGGTCAATCGGCTACAGCTATCTCAGCTGGAAAATTCGCTACAGCGGCACAGCTTCAATTGACGAAGGCATTATTCGATACGATTGGTTTAACGGTGACGGTCGAAGAAGCGAATATGCATACGGTAACAAGTATTTCTGGGAGTGGTCCTGCATATATTTATTACCTCGTAGAAGCGATGGAAAAAGCAGCAATCGATGCAGGCTTAGAACCACTTATCGCAAAGCAATTAATTAGCCAAACAGTGTTAGGTGCAGGAGAAATGCTAAAAGCATCAACTGAGCCAGCAGCAGAGCTTCGTAAGAAAATTACCAGTAAAAGAGGAACAACCGAAGCAGGTATCGAAGTATTAAATAAATGCCAATTTCAAGAAGCGGTTATAGCTTGTGTAGAAAGCGCACGTAAACGGTCGATTGCATTAGGAAAGCAAGAATAGTTTACACTAAAGAAATAGATAAGAGCGAAAGGAGAGAGTGAAATGCCAGTATGCGCCCATTGTGGAAGGACATGGAGCTATGGCACGACGTTAAAAAATGCATACCACATAACGAAAACCTGTCCTTTCTGTGGAAGGGAAAATTATGATTCTTCTGCAATTACTCTCGCAAGTATTTTATATTTTACATTACCAATCGGTATTATATTTATCTTCCAATTATTAGTGGACATGACAATAAAGCAATTTTTCGGATTGCTGCTGTTTTTAATTGTAGTCATGCTTGGTATATATCCTTTTATTGCAAAACTCAGTAAGGAGCGGGTGCCATATTGGTAATAAAAATGGTCTGTCTCCAATGAAGGAGAGCAGACCAAGGCGCTGTTTATGTTTTTATTTTACAAGTTCTCTTTTGTTCCAATGTCTAGATTGATGAATAAAATGACCAACTTTTTCTAGAATTGGTTCAATGGAACTTTCTGTATCTAAGAGATCGTAGTCAGCAATATTAATTCGTAATATTGGGCATGCATTAAAGTTATTAATCCAATCATCGTACCGCTTGTACATTTCTTCCCAATAAGAAATTGGTGTATCTTTTTCCATTTGTCTCCCACGGAGCTTGATACGATCGATTACATCATCAAAGGTTCCTTCTAAATAGATAAGTAAATCAGGATGTGGGAAGAATGGAGTCATGACCATCGCTTCAAATAAATTTGTATATGTTTCATAATCTGTTGCGGACATTGTCCCATTCTCAAAATGCATCTTGGCAAAAATGCCTGTATCTTCATAGATGGAACGGTCTTGAATAAAACCGCCACCATATTCAAATATTTTCTTTTGCTCTTTAAAACGTTCTGCTAAAAAATAGATTTGTAAATGAAAGCTCCACCGTTCAAAATCAGCATAGAAGTTCTCTAAATAAGGATTTGTATCGACCTTTTCAAAGGATGTTTTGAATTGCAGTGCATTAGCAAGTGCATTAGTCAGTGTTGATTTACCTACACCAACTGTACCAGCAATGGTAATGACGCTATCGTTCGGGATTTGGTATTTCTCTCGTAAATTCATCGTTCTTCCCCTTTTTTAAAATGATAAAAAACCTGATAGTTTGAGATAGCTTGTTTTATATACGTCAAAAAATTAGAATTTATATTGAAGTCACTTTTGAATGCTTCAGATTGTCGTTCACCTGCTGGATAATGTGATCGAGATCATCCTGATGGTTAACGAAATCCAGCTTATCCCCATTAATACGGATGACGGGAATGTCGGGATGCATCCGTTCAAATGCATTCATATACGTTTCATAATCCTCAGCAAGCTGCGCGAGATAGGAAGCCTTAATGTTCTTTTCTACATCTCTCCCACGGAGGCGAATGCGATTAAGTATCGTATCTAAACTGCCGTGCAAATAAATCATCATGTTTGGCACAGGCATATCCTTTGTTAATATATGATAAATATCTTCATATTTCTCTAATTTATCTTCCTGCAATGTTCGTTGTGCGAAAATCATGTTTTTAGAAATGTGATAATCTGCGACAACAGGCTTTTGTAAGTTAAGATATTTTTTTTCTATATCCTCAAGCTGTTTAAAACGATTGCATAAAAAGAACATTTCTGTTTGAAAGCTCCATGCTTCAATATCATCATAAAATTTACCGAGAAAAGGGTTCTCTTCCACTATTTCTTTCAGTAAATGAAAGTCAAATTGGACAGAAAGTTTTTTTGCAAGGGATGTTTTCCCGATTCCGATTGGTCCTTCTATTGCAATAAAAGGAACTCCTGTCATAGCTACTCCTCCAATCCAAGCATAATACAGATGTTATTTATTTTACCATAAGTGGTCTTGTTAAGGTACTCTGTCTTTAGATCTTTAGTCGGAGATGCTTTCCAAAAGTGTATGGTTTTTGTATAATATTAGTTGTCGCATTTGATTGCCCCCGTAGCTCAGGGGATAGAGCATCGGTTTCCTAAACCGTGTGCCGCAGGTTCGAATCCTGCCGGGGGCGTATATATAGCATTATAAAGAACAAGAGAAATAATCTTTCTCTTGTTCTTTTTTGTCTTTTATGAATATTTATTTCCTATAATTCGAAAAATAGTATATATTTATAATAATTATAGAAGAGAGAGTGATGGAAATGACAATTTGCTTACGATATTTTAAAAATAATAAGGTGCGGATTATGATATAAGTTCTTCCGCACGTAACAATGGAGGAATGAAATTGTTTAGTTATTATGGAAAATTAAGTACGGAGCTCTACAATCTTACAAAGCCTATTGGATATTCAATAGGTGGAGATATTGAATATTATATGGAAAGATTAAAGGGAACGAATCAAAAGATCCTTGAAGCTGGAGTTGGATCGGGTAGATTTTTAATTCCTTTACTAGAGCAGGGTTATATGGTTGAAGGGATTGACTATTCTCCTGCTATGCTAAAGTCGTGTCGAGAGCAATGCGATGAGCGAGGGTTAAATCCCAATCTTTATGAGGGGAATCTTCGACAGTTTGAATTACCTCATAAGTATGAAGTAATTGTCATACCAACGGGATCCTTTTGCTTGCTAGAAAGCTTTGAGGATGCTAAGGATGCACTTGATTGTTTTTATAAGCATTTAATTCCAGGTGGACGTGTAATAATTGATTTGATTTTTCCTGTTGATTGGAAGACCGGAGAAATTTCGACGGTTACATATCCTACATCAAACGAGGAAGGCCTTTTATTGGAGAGCAAGTCTATTGAAATAAATTGGATAGAACAATATACATTATCTTATTTAAAATATGAGAAATGGCGAAATGGTAAACGAATAGATGCGGAACTACAAAGGTTTTTACTTCGTTGGTATGGTGTGGAGGAATTCACGCTTTTATTGGAAAAAGTAGGTTTTTCTAATATAACCTGTTCTGCTGAATACTCATATAAAAAGCGTCCTACGAAAGATACACGGATTATCACATTTGAAGGTGTGCGGTAGATAAGATAGATAAATAGAATTAAAGATGTATCGTATAACAGTCTTCTGCAACTTGCAGAGGGCTGTTTTTTATTTGTTTTAAATAAACAATACTTCCCTGGTTAAGTAAGTATGGCTGTTAACTATACCACCCTATTTCCAGTATGCTAGATTTTTTTACTTTAATTTGTTCATAAAATGTTCTAAAATAGAAATTACTTACCTAAAAGTTTCAATAATTTGTTAATTTAGCTTAATTCAGAAATGTATTCGGTTACAAAAAATATAATTGAGGTGATAGCATGGACATGCAACGCATACCAGCAAAAAAAGGAAATCATAATCTAGTAAACTATGCAGAAATGCGACAAAATTTTTCGTGGGAAGATATAAATAAGCACTTTAGCTGGCACAAAACAGGAAAAGTAAATATTGCTTATGAAGCCATTGATCGGCATGCCGATAATCCAACTAAAAAAGATCATACTGCATTGCTTTATACAGCACCAGATCGCGAAGAAAAGATGACTTTTGCTGATTTAAAGCGAGAAAGTAACAAGTTTGCAAATGTGTTAAAAAAGTATGACGTTAAAAAAGGAGATCGTGTTTTTCTATTTTTACCAAGAAGTCCAGAATTCTATGCTGTATTTTTCGGCATTATTAAGCTTGGAGCTATTGCAGGTCCATTATTTGAAGCATTTATGGAACAGGCAGTACGTGACCGCTTGCAGGATAGTGAGGCGAAGGTATTAATTACAACACCTGAACTTTTAAAACGTGTTCCTGAAGCTGATTTACCTCATTTAGAGAAAATCGTGCTCGTAGGTAGTGAGGACCAGAAAACAACTACAGAAAAATATATCGATTATCAAACTGAAATGGACGCAGCATCTGATACGTTTGACATCGTATGGGTAGATCGGGAGGACGGATTACTCCTGCATTATACATCAGGGTCAACAGGGAAACCAAAGGGAGTATACCATGTTCATAATGTCATGATTCAGCAGTATGCAACCGCAGAGTGGGTATTAGATTTAAAGGATGATGACATTTATTGGTGTACCGCAGATCCTGGCTGGGTAACAGGTACGAGCTATGGCATATTCGCACCATGGTTAAAAGGGGTAACGAATGTTGTTCGCGGTGGGCGATTTACACCAGAATCCTGGTATGAAACATTAGAGAAAAATCAGGTTTCCGTTTGGTATACTGCACCAACTGCTTTACGTAAAATGGTAAGTGCAGGCGAAAACTTACCTAGTAATTATGATTTAGCTGCTTTGCGGCATATTTTAAGTGTTGGTGAACCGTTGAATCCAGAAGTAATTACATGGGGAATGAAAGCATTTGATTTACGTATTCATGATACGTGGTGGATGACGGAAACAGGTGCACAATTGATTGTGAATTTACCATCAGAAGAAATTCGCCCGGGATCTATGGGAAAACCGATTCCAGGTGTGGAAGCTTCGATTGTAGACAATGAAGGAAATGAAATCCCGCCAAATCAAATGGGGAACCTCGCGATAAAAGCAGGTTGGCCAGCGATGATGCGAGCAGTTTGGAATAACCCTGGTAAATATGAAAGTTATTTTCTGAATGGCTGGTATGTATCGGGAGATAGTGCTTATCGAGATGAAGATGGCTATTTCTGGTTTCAAGGACGGCTGGATGATGTCATTAACACCTCTGGTGAGCGTGTTGGACCATTTGAAGTGGAAAGCAAGCTAATTGAACATCCTGCAGTAGCGGAAGCAGGGGTCATTGGAAAACCCGATCCAGAGCGTGGAGAAATCATAAAAGCATTTATTACCTTAAATGATGGATATGAAAAGACACCAGCGTTACTGGAAGAAATTCGTCAGTTTGTTAAAACAGGATTAAGTGCGCATGCTGCACCACGTGAATTAGAAGTAAAGGATACAATACCTAAAACACGAAGCGGAAAAATTATGCGTCGTTTATTAAAATCGTGGGAGCTTGGATTACCAACTGGAGATACATCAACCTTAGAGGAATAAGAAAAGATGGCTAGATTTAAGGTAGTAGGTACTGTTTCGATGGAAAACGTACAAAAGCATAATTAATAAGAAAATCCAAATCGATCTGATTTGGATTTTCTTATTTTTGAGTAAACTCTTTTGCAACTCCTAATGCTAGGATTTATTATCTATTAATTTCATTAACTATGAAGAAGAACTTTAACTATTTTGGTTGTTTATGCCCCATTCACATAACTGTTCCAAAGCAGGTAATAGAGTTTCCGCTTTATGTGTGAGACTGTATTCAACTTTAGGGGGGACTTGAGGATACTCTTTCCGTATAACCATCCCATTTGCTTCTAATTCTTTAAGTTGTGAACTCAACGTTTTAAAGGTAATAACTCCTATTCTTCTTTTTAACTCATTAAAGCGAACTGGTTGGTTTTCTGCCAAGATGTATATGATAAGCATCTTCCATTTTCCACCAATCACTGACATTGTATAGCCAAAAGGTGTCTTTTGAATGTTACCTGTTTCTTTATAGTCAGCCATTCCCATATTCACACTATCCTTTCTGATAGTACATATCAAAAAAGTGCGTACTATTTTTAACATTGCGTTTATTTTATACTGAATATACTTTGAAGTAAAGGAGAGAAAAAAATGACGAATGTTAAAACCTACGATCATAATCTTTGGGATCACGGTATTACTCAAGGTTACAGTGTTAACGGCATGATCTACATTTCCGGGCAATTTTCCCATGATATGGAAGGTGCGTTTATAGGAGAAGGTGATATCGAAGCACAGACCCGACAAACCCTTGAAAATCTCGATCGCGTCCTTAAGGAATTTGGTGTTACAAAGACCAATCTCGCTTATTTGGATATTTATCTCACAAATGCGCAAGAGCATTTTGAACCAGTTCTCAGGCTGTTCAAGGAATACGTGGAACAACATCGACCAGCTGGTAGCCTTATTGGAGTAAATTATTTGGCATCACCTGAGCAACTGATTGAAATTCGGGCTGTCGCGCATACCGACTGAATATACAATATAAAATAAAGTGAATATGCTTTGCTCGTTTTTATTAGGAAAACCAACTTGATTGAACGAAACCCCAAATAGTGGACACTTATAATAAAGGTAACCTATTCGGGGTTTATGTGTTTTTAGAATCATATTGTAGCTACGGATTGAATCATTTCATATTTGTATTCTTGCTTCCTCATGTTATATAAGCGCATAAGAGTACTAGCTCTTTTTCGTACATGCTCCTCTGGAAGAGTATGTTTAAAAGGATATGATTCGGGAACAATTCCTATGTAATATTTCTTGAAGGAGGATGAACATAATGGGTAAAAAAATAGCATGTGTACTAACGGATATGTTTGAGGATGTAGAATATACCGCACCCGCGAAGGCTTTCAAGGAAGATGGACATGAAGTAGTGGTCATCGGGAAAGAAACAGGAAAACAAGTTACAGGAAAAAATAAAGAAGCAACAGTTACGATTGAAAAAGGAATTGCGGATGTTAATCCATCCGATTTTGATGCGTTGTTTATTCCAGGTGGATTCTCGCCTGATCAATTACGCGGGGATGATCGGTTTGTATCTTTTACAAAACATTTTATGGATGAGAAGAAGCCTGTTTTTGCAATTTGCCATGGACCACAGTTATTAATTACAGCAAAGACATTAGAAGGCAGAAAAGCAACGGGCTATAAGTCAATTCAGGTCGATATGGAATATGCAGGTGCTAAGGTTGTAGATGAAGAAGTAGTCGTATGTCAAAATCAACTTGTAACAAGTCGCCAGCCAGATGATATTCCTGCATTCAATCGAGAAGCATTAAATCTATTATAAAACGCCATTTAGGTAGGAATCACTTTAAAAACGCTTTTTCAATATAGATTTCGAATCGTAAATAAAGCAAAATGCCCTTGAAGTTAAACCAAAAACTTCAAGGGCACGTTTATGTTTTTCGATATATTTTCTTATTCGATGAGTTTTTTAATTGTAAAATTGTCCTCTAAAAGCAGCCAATTTTGTGGAAATGCCAATCCGAGCTTCCAATAACTAATTCCGCGCAACTTCAATTCTTTAATTAAATTAAATTTCGCTTGGATGGAACGGGCATCTTCAAACCAAACCTCATGCTTTTTCCCTTCCTTGTCTGTATAAGTAAAGAAAGGTGCTTGTGCTGTTGTATTATACTGGATGGCAACGTTATTTTCTCTTGCAATCGCAATTGCACGTTGTGGACTAACGGCTCGAGCGGGATTCCCGCCAGGCTGAAATGGCAATGTCCAATCATAGCCATATAAATTCTGACCAAGCATTATTTTATTTGCTGGCATTTCTGTTAACGCATAATTAACCACCTTACGAACCTCATTAATTGGTGAAACAGCAAGTGGCGGTCCACCACTGTAGCCCCATTCATATGTCATTAGTACAACGAAATCAACAATCTCGCCATGTGCGGCATAATCATGTGCTTCATATAAAATTCCTTTTTGAGTGGCACTTGTTTTCGGTGCTAACGCGGTAGAAAGCAGTAAATTAGCTTGAGCTAGACGTTCTTTTGCTTTACGCAAAAACGTATTGTATGCTTCCCGATCTTCTTTTGGTAAAAACTCGAAATCAAAATGTACATCCGTAAATCCGACTTCCTTCGCTACATTAATGATGGAATCAAGCATCGTGTTTTGAACTGCTTGAACGGTTAAAATAATATGACCTAGTTCGGTGCTAAATGCTGCGCCTTCTAAGTTCGTGATAACCATCATTAAAGCTGCTTTATTCGAAGCTGCAATTTGCTTAAAGTTATCAAGCGGAGGGGCGTTTAATGTTCCATCTCGATTAACACGATAGCTAAAAGGAGCAAGATAGGTTAAGTATGGTGCATTTTTTGTAGCAGAATTAATGAGGGTTTCTGACACGCTTTCTCCGAGTGGTTCGACATAGGCGTTTGAGGTGATTTCTCGTTTTGGAAGCGGAGGAATGTATAGACGTAATCCAACCTGTAATGTCATTGTTACGGGAATTTGATTAATGCGTGCAAGCTCTTGATACGTGAGGCCAAATTTATTGGCAATTGTAAATAAGCTTTCTCCGGGCTGAACAAAATAAAACTGTCCAATTATAGGAATGACAAGTGCCTGACCAACAACTAGATTATTCGGAGCTTCTAATTCATTGGCATCAATAATTGCTTTTGCGGTGATTCGGTATGTATTTGCGATTGCGTTAATAGTTTCTCCTTGTTTCACAACGTGGATTTGCATGCAAACCCCTCCTTCTAAGTCTCATCCTAGATGAATGCCGAACTGGAAACACATTCGGCGGACTACTATCATTGTATGAATGGAAAGAAGGGGATATGCGATTAAATCGAATCGATTTCTGCTTTCATGACAGAATGCATGAGGTAGAGGGCGTAATCATTTCCTTCCTTTTCTTCAGAAGCCATGCAATTTCCAGGAACCGTTAGCTTGTATTGGTACATATAAGCATCCTTTGCGGTAAATAACAAACAAATGTCTCCTGCAATTCCCGCCATAATTAAATGTTTTTTTCCTAATTCATGTAGCAGAGATTGAAGTGGTGTTTGGAAAAATGCGGAATGCTGTGGTTTAATGAGAAAATAATCATCCGCTTCCGGTTTTAAAGCATCTATTACGTTTTTACTCTGTTCATTGTGGCAATGCGCGATGATTTTATGTAAATCCGCTTGCCAGATACCATAGTGATCATTAACATAGATAACAGGAAGCTTGTGTTGATGGGCAAATTTTTTTAGTTTTACGAGGTTAGGTAATATTTGTTCGGTATGCTTTAAAAGCTTTTCACCACCATCAAAATCAAAGGTATTTATCATATCAACAAATAATACAGCACTATGCTCATCGTAATGAAACATGATTATCCCTCTTTCCTAGTGAAAGTCATTACTTAGTAATATCCGAATCGGCAGCATTAAAAACTTATAATAAGGCGTTGGAGTAAAAATGAATGATAATATAACAATAAATGATGAAAAAATGATGTATGAAGCAATAGAGGAAGCGAAAAAAGCAGCCCAAATCGATGAAGTCCCAATTGGAGCTATTATCGTTTATAAGGATGAAATCATTGCCCGAGGCTATAACGTTCGTGAAACATCACAGGAGACACTATCGCATGCAGAATTGATTGCTATTCAAGCAGCAAATAAAAAGCTTGGAACATGGCGGTTAGAAGATTGTACATTATATGTGACGCTAGAGCCCTGTCCAATGTGTGCAGGTGCTATCGTCCAATCGCGAATAAAGCGTGTTGTTTATGGTGCCTCTGATCCAAAAGCAGGCTGTGCAGGGACAATGATGAACTTGCTTGACGATGAACGCTTTAACCATCAAGTAGAATTGACGACTGGTGTGCTTGAAGCGGAATGCAGTCAGCTATTAACCGATTTTTTTCGTGCATTACGTAAACGGAAAAAATAGGGGGTATACCCGTTCCATATGATACAAGGAGGGGATCGTATTGGAATACTATAAATATTTGCGCCAATATGTAGGGCATAGACCGATTATATTACCTGGTTCTGTTGTCATTATTGTAAATGAAAAAGAAGAAGTGCTATTGCAAAAAAGAAGAGATGGAAATTGGGGGTTGCCTGGCGGTTTAATGGATTTAGGTGAAAGCTTTGAAGAAGTAGCAAAAAGAGAAATATTTGAAGAAACAGGATTAACCATAGAAAACTTGAAGTTACTTCATGTATATTCTGGATCTGAATATTATTTAAAAGTTGAAAATGGGGATGAGTTATATTCCTTAACCGCTGTATATTATACGAGAGATGTGAGTGGACAAATGAATATCGATTATCGCGAGTCCGTAAAAGTGGAGTATGTTGGACTTCAACAGTTACCTGATACATTAACTGACGAGTATAGAAGATTTATTATGGATTACATAGATTTTAAAAACCCCTTTGCATAAAAAGGAAATTAAACCAATTAATCATCCAGAAAAGTATGAAACCGACTTTCAATAAAGTCGGTTTCGTACGTTAATATTATAAATTGGTTCTGATATCTTTTAATGGAAGTCTCTTCTTTACAAGAAAATTCAACGCTTCATGAGCTTTACGCGATAAGACATTGCTTCGTTTAATGGAACTTTCTCATGATATTCCATCGTATCATAATCTAACCCGCCTCCTGGGATAAAACCAACTAGCTCTAAGCCAGTGTTTTCCAAGAGTAGCTTGAGGTCAGCGGGTCCATAGCAGCGAAGCGATTGATAAAATGCTTCTTCTTCAGAATCTGTCCACCATGTATCAATCATGCGCATTTCTTCAGAATCATAATCATATTTACGAAATGCTTCGCCGATCTTCATCTGCTGTCCAGCAGCTTTAATCCAGTACCATGGACTATAAATATCAATGAGTGCACACCCATCTGGTTTTAACCATGATGCGATTCGTTGTAACAATCT
This sequence comes from Virgibacillus sp. MG-45, assembly GCF_036409425.1. Taxonomy (NCBI): domain Bacteria; kingdom Bacillati; phylum Bacillota; class Bacilli; order Caryophanales; family Bacillaceae; genus Virgibacillus; species Virgibacillus sp. MG-45. The sequence continues at coordinate 215,764 of NZ_JAXOFU010000003.1, forward strand.
TTTTTGATCTTGATCACTTCCAACACCAAAGCCATCAAGATAAAGGACGACATCAAATGAAGCAGGTACGTCTACCGTATAAAAATCACCACAGATTGGTGTAAGACTGCCATTTAAATTAGTTTGCTTTGCTTGCTCCTCCATATGCTTCACAATCGAAGGAATAAGCTCAATTGCAGTAACGTGGTAGCCCTCTTGTGCTGCTGTGATTGCTAGCTCACCTGAACCTGCTCCTAACTCCAAAATCGTCTGAATAGGTTTGTTTACTTGTTTTTCTAATTCTGTTACTAGGTTTTTATGATACGCTGTTATTTTTGATCCATCTTTTAGAATGGAAAATTGTTTTTCGTAAAAGTTGTTAACCCAATTCATTTTAAAACACCTCACTTTATTTTTAACAGGTTGGTTTTAAAATGAAATAGATAAATAAAGTAAAAACATAATAACCTCCATAGATTAAAAAATAGGGGAAATTCATTTTTCCCTCTCTTTCATTAATACTTATTTTAATGGGAAAGTCAATGCAAACCTTTCCTGTAAATTAGAACCAACTCTTCATTAGTCATTGCATTTTATGTATGAAAAAAGTATAATGATTAGTACCGTGCTAAGCGGGGAGGTAGCGGTGCCCTGTACTCGCAATCCGCTATAGCGAGGCCGAATTCCTAACCGAGGTGGGCTGCCTCATGGTCTGCCTTAAGGAATTGGTGTTGACGTTTAGGTCCTGCGCAACAGAAACCCATGAACCCTGTCAGGTCCGGAAGGAAGCAGCAGTAAGTGGTCTTTTCTGTGTGCCGTAGGGTTACCTAGACTGAGCCATGAACTTAAGTAACGCATGGGGAAGTTGCATCGACGTTAGGTGCACGGTATACATAATTGTGAACGAATCACTTCTTGCCAAAATCGGTAGGGAGTGATTTTTTCTATAGGAATAAAGAGAAGAACGGTTATTCGATTGAAGATACACTATTTTTAATAACGTAACAATACGAAATCAGGTTAAAGGTTCACATGAACCAACCAAATAGGATATAATTAGAAGGAAACTATGGAGAGGAACGTGTATGATGAGCTATCAGGCATTATACCGTAAATGGCGTCCAAGAACCTTTGCAGACGTTGCCGGTCAATCGCATATAACAAGAACATTGCAAAATGCCATCGTTGAAAATAAATTTTCGCATGCTTATATTTTTTCTGGACCCCGTGGAACAGGAAAAACGAGTGCGGCGAAGATTTTTGCGAAGGCTATTAATTGTGAGCATGCTCCAGTAAAAGAGCCGTGTAATACATGTGCTGCTTGTAGAGGAATTCAGGATGGTTCGATCTCGGATGTGATTGAAATTGATGCAGCATCGAATACAAGTGTAGATGATATCCGGGAAATTCGTGATAATGTAAAGTACGCTTCTAGCTCCGTTCCATATAAAGTGTATATTATTGATGAAGTGCATATGATTTCGGTGAATGCGTTTAATGCATTGTTAAAAACATTAGAAGAACCACCAAAGCATGTTGTATTTATTTTAGCCACGACAGAACCACACAAAATACCATTAACCATCATTTCACGCTGCCAACGGTTTGATTTCAAGCCTATCTCAAATCAGGCAATTGTGACACGCATGCAGCATATTATCGAGCAAGAAGGAATTTCTGTAACCACTGAAGCACAGGATGCGATCGCACTTGCTGCGGAAGGTGGAATGCGTGATGCGCTAAGTATTTTGGATCAGGCTATTTCGTATAGTGATGAGCAGGTCGGTTTGGAGGATGTGCTTGCTGTGACGGGAGGCGTATCGCAAAAAACGCTGACCGCCATCGTTCAATCGATGTATGCACATGATATCCAACAAGGATTAAAGCTACTTGATGACATGATTCAAAATGGCAAGGATCCGGGTCGCTTTATCTATGATTTAATTTATTTCTTACGTGATCTACTTTTGTATAAAAGTGCTCCTTCACTAGAAGGTATTCTTGAGCGAGCAATGATTGATGACACGTTTAAGCAGCTTGCGCAAGAAGTGTCAGAAGCCTGGATTCAAGATGCCATGATGCAGTTAAATGCATGTCAACAGGAAATTAAATGGACGAATAATCCGAAGGTATATATTGAAATAACACTTATTTCAATAACGAATCGCTATCAAGAGCAAACGACGCAGCCTGTTGAAGATTCTGAGGCAATCACAGCATTGACACATAAGCTTGCTCAGTTGGAAAAAGAATTGGAAGCATTAAAGCAATCAAAAGGAAGCTTTCATGAATCTGCTCCTTCTGAATCGAAGAAAAGACAGCCACGCCCAACGAAGAATAGCTTTAAGGTGCCATTTGAGAAAATCCGACTTTGCTTACAGGGTGCGGAGAAGGATCAATTAAAGCAGGTGCAAACACAATGGGCCGCTTTCTTGAATAAATTAAAATCAACGAGTGCACCAGCACATGCAACGGTTCAAGATTCTAAACCGGTTGCCGCATCAGACAAAACGATTATTGTCGCATTTAAGTATGAAATACATTGCTCCTTGTTTTTGGACAATCAACAGTTAGTTGAATCGGTCTTAGCAGGGGTATTAAACAAACAAATGACCATGATTCCAATTCCAATTCATAATTGGAAGGAATTACGAAACGAATATGTTAAAAAACAAGAGCAAGAATCTCCACAGGAAGCAGCAAAGAAAGATCCGCTCGTTGAAGAAGCGCGTAAGTTAGTTGGCGATGATTTATTACAAATTCATGATTAACAATTGTATTTAATTAAAACAACTTTACAATTTAAAGGAGGCGTTTTCCATGAAAGGTATGGGAAATATGGGTAATATGATGAAGCAAATGCAGAAGATGCAAAAAAAGATGCTACAGGCTCAAGAAGAGCTTTTTGAAATGACATTTGAAGCAACGGCAGGAGGCGGCATGGTAACCGTAACTGCAAACGGGAAGAAAGAAATTACCGATGTGCAAATTAAAGAAGAAGTTGTAGATCCTGATGATATCGAGATGCTTCAAGATTTAATTTTAGCAGCTACCAATGACGTGCTAAACCAAGTAGATGAAAAAACAAATGCTACGATGGGGCAATTCACGAAAGGATTACCTGGTGGAGGCATGTTCTAGGAGGAACGACGATGTATTATCCGGAACCAATTTCTAAGCTAATTGACAGCTTTACAAAATTGCCAGGAATCGGACCAAAAACCGCTGTCCGACTGGCGTTTTTTGTTTTGAATATGAAGGAAGACGATGTGATGGAATTTGCCCAATCACTCGTTAATGCAAAGCGTGAATTAACACATTGTTCCGTATGTGGTCATATTACGGACCAAGATCCATGCTTGATTTGTCAGGATTCAACGAGAGATGTATCGGTAATTTGTGTAGTACAGGATCCTAAAGATGTAATTGCCATGGAAAAAATGAAGGAATATCATGGGAAATACCATGTGTTACATGGAGCGATTTCACCAATGGATGGAATTGGACCTGAGGATATTAATGTACCTTCATTATTAAATCGTTTAAAGGATGAAGAAGTAAAAGAGCTTATTTTAGCCACGAATCCAACGATTGAAGGTGAAGCGACGGCGATGTATATTTCACGTCTTATAAAGCCTTCAGGCGTTCGTACGACAAGAATTGCACATGGATTGCCTGTCGGTGGTGATTTGGAATATGCAGATGAAGTTACATTATCAAAAGCACTTGAAGGAAGAAGAGAACTGTAGAATTTAGGTGACAGCATGGGGAAGAAACTAAAAAAAAGAGATATTGATCGTCAACTATTAGATGCCTTTTTCACAGTGGAGCATGACTGGAAGCAAATACGTGCTATTGTAAGTAAAAGCATTGAACCAACCATTGAGGGAAAGAATAGTGAAGCATTAGCATTGGCGAAATATACATTTTTGTTACGTGAGGCAAGGCATCGTAAAATAAGTGCCATCCGATATGATAAATAACTAGATTTTCAAAAGACAGGAGTCCCTGTCTTTTTTTTATGGATAAGAGAAATATGAGACAAACCAAGAGCATTTGTTTTTAAATACGAATAATCGCATCGCAGTTTGAAAAAGCTTCTGTTACAACCTCTTTTGCATGAACGATCATCTTCAAATCTAGCGTCATTCGGTTCTTTTTCTTGTTTCTTGTTCATACATAGTAGTATAGGTCAAACAAGAAAGAGGAGTTGGATAAAATGAGTTCCACAATTGTGATTTCAATTATGGTTGGAATGATTATTCTATTGTTATTTATAGGTGCACCAGTTAAGCCAATGAAGTGGATTGGACAAGGTGCAGTAAAACTAGCAATTGGCGTTTTGTTTTTGTTTTTCTTAAATGTACTAGGTGGCGCGATTGGCCTCCATGTTCCGATTAATGTGTTTACAGTACTTATTGCTGGCTTTCTTGGTTTGTTTGGCGTTGCTTCGTTGGCAGCTATTCATTTGTTTGTATTTATTTGAGTGAATTTTATAAACCCCAGTTCTTATAGGCTAAAGCAAAAATTAAAAAGCTATGAAAAAAATTTCAAAGTTTCCTGTATAAATCCGTTAGATTTGGAAATGCTAGATTAACGGAGGTGGGAAAATGGACAAGCACGTAAATGAAATGGAATACTGCGGTATTTGTGAAGAAAAGAAGGAAGCTGGCATTCATCTCTACACCATGTTTATTTGCTGCGAATGTGAATATAATATGATTCATACCGAGCCGCGAGAGGAAAAGTATCGATATTATCTGCAAAAATTAAAAAATATGAATCAACCTACCCTTTTTTCATAGAACGATTCCCCGGTCTTTGCGAGCAAGCTGCAATAGACCTTTTTTATTGTCGATAAAGCGATTTAATCTTATGTTCTAAACAGGTTCCATATTGTATGAAAGGGTAAAGCATGCGCTTTTATATGTGAATCTTTCATTTTTTACTTGTTTTTTGGTAGTCTTAAGGAAGAATGGAGAGAGTGAAGATGAAAAACACAGCATATGATGTTCCGCTTTTTCGAGGGCTTTGCGAGTTTAGCGCAATGAATCCTATTTCTTTTCACGTTCCGGGACATAAAAATGGAACCGTATTTCCGGACTTTGCAAAAGCAACGTTTGGTCCACTTTTATCGATTGATTTCACGGAATTAACCGGTCTCGATGATTTACATGCGCCAACCGAAATAATAAAGGAAGCACAAACGCGTGCAGCGACGTTTTTTCATGCGGACGAAACGTTTTTTTTAGTAGGAGGAACAACCGTTGGTAATTTAGCAACGATTCTAGCAATGTGTCGTCCAGGAGAAAAGCTTATCGTCCAAAGGAATAGTCATAAGTCAATTGCGAATGGATTAGAGCTTGCTGGTGCTACTCCTATATTTTTAAATCCAATGTTTGATTCCCAAACAGATCGCTATATAGCTCCATCTATAGAGGGATTAGCGGAGGCATTACAGGCACATCCTGATGCCAAAGGGGTTGTCTTGACCTATCCAGACTATTATGGGAAGACGTATGCATTAAAAGAACTCATTGACTGTGCACATGCATATCAAATCCCTGTCTTAGTAGATGAAGCACATGGTGTGCATTTTGCACTTGGAGACCCATTTCCACCATCTGCTCTTCAGCTTGGCGCAGATGTCGTTGTTCAATCTGCACATAAAATGGCACCAGCAATGACGATGGCGTCTTGGCTACATATAAAATCAGATTTTGTTACGCGAGATCAAATTCAATATTATTTATCAATGCTTCAATCAAGTAGTCCATCCTATCCATTGCTTGCATCACTCGATATTGCTCGGGCTTTTTTAGCTTCATTGACAAAGCAGGATCTAACGCGCATCCTACAAAGTGCACAACAGCTAAAAGAGGATTTTGCAGAAAGTACGCATTGGTTCGTAGAAGAGACAAGTGATCCTCTAAAGATAACGCTGACGATGAAACAGGGACATAGTGGTTATGAAGTTGCAGCCTTATTTGAGCAGGAAGGAATTTACCCAGAGTTGGCGTCACATAAACACATTTTGTTTATTCACGGATTAGGAGAGCTAATGCGATTGGATGAAGTGAAGCTTGCATTAAAAAGAATTGGACAACGATTAAAAATAAGTTCAAATCATGCTACAATAGATATAAGCGGACTTTTTCAAAAGTCTTATGCACAATTAGCATATACGTATAATGAAATGCGAATGTTGCCAACCAAGCGAATGCGTTTGGAACAGAGTATCGATTATATAGCCGCAGAGGCAATAATCCCGTATCCCCCAGGTATCCCATTGGTGCTTAAGGGAGAGCGGATTACGAATAGACATGCAAAGCTTGTAGAAGCACTTATAAAAAAAGGTGCAACCTTTCAAAATCAATATATACAGACAGGAATTCTCGTATTTGAAGAAAAATAGTAACTAGAATGAAAATACGGTTCAACAGAAATGAAAGTAGTAACTGCTTGAACATGTGCAAGTAAGGAGAAAAATACGTGAGTGGCTACTTTATTACATTAGAAGGCGGCGAGGGTGCCGGAAAAACAACAGTCATGCAAGTCATTAATGAAAAATTGTACAAACACGGATATGAAGTTTTGTTAACACGTGAACCAGGTGGCATTGACATCGCGGAAAAAATCCGCAAAATCATTCTAGATCCAATACATACCACAATGGATGGCAGGACCGAAGCGCTATTGTATGCAGCTGCACGGAGGCAGCATCTCGTTGAAAAAGTATTACCAGCATTGGAAAAAGGGAAAATTGTACTGTGTGACCGCTTTATTGATAGTAGTCTTGCTTACCAAGGCTATGCGAGAGGGCTTGGTATTGATGAAGTTTTTGCAATTAATCAATTTGCAATACAGGATGCGATGCCAGATCTAACATTATTTTTTAATATTTCTCCAAAAAAGGGATTGGAGCGTATTGAGGCGAATAAAAATAGAGAAAGAAATCGTTTAGATTTAGAAAAGCTGCACTTCCATGAACAAGTCTATGAAGCATATCAGCTATTAGTAAAGCGATTTCCGGACCGTATTCAAGTAATTGATGCCGATCAGGAAAAAGAGAAGGTTGCAGAAGATGCGTTCCAACGAATTGTTTCGTTTTTAGAGGCAAAAAAATAATTAGGAGGAAAAGACCATGAAATTGATCATTGCGGTAATCCAGGATAAGGATTCTAACCGATTGACAGATGCGTTGGGTGAAGGGAACTTTAAAACAACTAAGCTGGCAACAACAGGTGGGTTCTTAAAAGAAGGAAATACAACATTAATGATTGGCTGTGAGGATGAATATGTTGACGATGCATTAACGATTATTCGAGATAATTGCTCACAGCGTGAACAAATGGTAGCTCCTATATCACCGATGGGTGGAAATGCAGATTCCTATATTCCAAAGCCAGTTAAAGTAGAAGTTGGCGGAGCCACTGTCTTTATATTACCGATTGAAGCTTTTCATCACTTTTAAACCGTTCGTTAGACAGGAAAGGGGCTGAGCGCTTGAAAATTTCGCAGGATATGCGTGCACAGTTGGACGCATCAAATAAGAATATGCGTACGCTACCAGAAGGAAAACAACCATTTAACCAAATGGTTCAGTCCCATGCAGGTAAATTGCAGCAAGCTGAACTTCAAAAACTAATGAGTGATATTACCGTGCAGGGAGATCGCCTTGCACGCTTTCGCTCTTTTCGTGATTTAGCGAAATTTAAACGTCTCGTAAGGTCTTTTCTAAAGGAAGCAGTAACAAATGGACTGCATTTAGAAGAATCTCATAGCTTTCAGTTATCTGGACAAAGTCAAAAACTAATCACTGTAAAGCAAGTGGATGAAAAATTAGTGGAATTAACGGAAACTGTTTTAAGCGATGAAAGAAAAATGGTTGATTTATTAGGGCTTATTGGAGAAATAAAAGGATTGTTAATTAATTTATATACATGAAATAAGGTCTTTATTTTTTGACAGGTGATGCTGCACAATGTAAGGGATGGTTTTATGAAAACGTGGGAAGAGATGGAAAAGGTACAACCGTTAGCAAGTAGAATAATAACGAATAGTATCCAAAAAGACCGTATCTCACATGCTTACTTAATTCAGGGAGCACGTGGAACGGGAAAAAGGGAAATCGCGCAATTGCTTGCGAAAGGGTTATTTTGTGAACAGAAAACTGGAATAGAACCATGTAATGCTTGTAACATGTGTAAGCGTATTGATTCACGAAACCATCCAGACGTACACTGGATTGAACCAGAAGGGCAATCGATTAAAATTGAACAAGTACGTCGTTTACAAAAAGAGTTTACCTATTCGGGACTGGAGTCCGATCAAAAGGTGTATATCATTCAAAGTGCAGAATTGTTAACATTAAATGCCGCCAATCGAATTTTGAAGTTTTTAGAAGAGCCGAATAAGAAGACAACTGCCATTATGCTAACAGAAAATAGTCAAGCAATTATTGCAACAATTCGCTCGAGGTGTCAGGTGATTGATTTACAGCCTTTAAGCCCAACACTTTTCTATGAAATATTAGTAGAATCGGGCGTATCTGAAGGAAATGCTGTATTTATGCGTGCTTTAACGAACGATTTAAATGAAGCAACGCGGTTACTAAGTGACGATTGGTTTGCCGAAGCACGAAAGTTAGTGGTACAATTAGTAGAAATGTTTGCAATTAATCCAGATGATGTATATTTATTTATTCATCGCCACTGGCTCGCTCATTTTAAAGATAGGGAGCAGCATGAGCAAGGCTTGGATTTATTATTGCTTGCATTTCGAGATGTTCTCTACTTTCATATTGGGAATGAAGCAGCCATTGTTTGTTTTCAAGCTGGAGATGAGCGGCTTGAACGCTTGGCGATGCATTTTTCTCAGGAACAATTGGCAATTATATTGCAGCAGTTGTTACAGGCAAAGCGAAGTATCAAACAAAATGTTCACCCAACGTTAGTAATGGAACAACTTACACTTCAAATTCAGAGGTGACAATAATGGTAGAAGTGATTGGCGTCCGCTTTAAGAAAGCGGGTAAAATATATTATTTTGATCCTTCTAATTTCCAAATTAATCATGATGACTATGTCATTGTTGAGACAGTGAGAGGTATTGAATTTGGAAGGGTTGTTATAGCTAGAAAGCAAGTAGATGAAGAAGATGTGGTACTACCTTTAAAACAAGTTATTCGAATTGCTACAGAGGAAGATAAGGCAATCGTTAACGAAAATAAAGGTTATGCGGCAAAAGCTTTTCAAACTTGTTCAGAAAAAATAGGACAGCATCAATTAGAAATGAATCTAGTAGATGTAGAGTTTACATTTGATCGTAATAAGATTATTTTTTACTTTACAGCTGATGGACGCGTTGATTTTCGTAATTTGGTGAAGGATTTGGCCGCGCAGTTCAAAACAAGGATTGAGCTACGACAAATCGGTGTCCGAGACGAAGCAAAGATGCTTGGTGGTATTGGTCCATGTGGACGCATGCTATGCTGTTCTACGTTTTTAGGTGATTTTGAACCTGTATCGATAAAGATGGCCAAGGATCAAAATTTATCATTAAATCCAGCAAAAATTTCGGGGCTATGTGGCCGGTTGATGTGCTGTTTAAAATATGAAAATGATCAGTATGAGGAAGCGAAACGACAGCTTCCAGATGTTGGTCAGCGCGTGAAAACACCGTATGGAGCAGGACAAGTTGTAGGATTAAATATTCTTGAAAAACTCATTCAAATTGAAGTAACCGATCAGGAGCGAGTTGTTGAATACACCGTAGATGAACTGATTGAAGAAGGGATTATTACAGCGCAAGCCACAGAATAGTGGGGTGAAGAGGCGTGAGCAAAAGACAATTATTTGATCAAGTAACAGATATGGAAAAACAGCTTGGCGAGTTGCATAAGCGACTTGGTAGTTTAAAAAATAACCTAAGTGATTTACTAGAGGAAAACCATCGTTTGGAAATGGAAAATCGACATCTGCGAAATCGACTAGATGGCGAAAGAAAGGATACAAACGAAATAGGGGATTCTTCGGTATTGCATGATCAAGCGGTAAAGGGAGCACCACCAGGAGAAGGGTATGATAACCTTGCTCGCCTATACGATGAAGGCTTCCATATTTGCAATCTTGAGTTTGGAAGTCCACGACGTAATGAAGATTGTATGTTTTGCCTTGATTTCCTAAGCAAAACTAAATAGATTATAATAGAAGCTGTCTCCGAGTCGTTTTATAGGGCTAGAGACAGCTTTTTCTGTAAAAATCACAGTGGCTTTTCTATTATAGATAGCTTTTTATTAACGAATCTTATTACAAGTTAGTGGGAAGGAATTAAAGCATGGTACGTTTATATGATGATGAACGGATGGACTATTTGTTAGCAGATGAAACGATGAAAATTATTCAAAGCCCTACAGCTTTTTCATTCTCCTTAGATGCGGTGTTATTAGCTGATTTTGCAAGCATCCCGATAAAACGTGGGAAAATTCTTGATTTATGTAGTGGAAATGGTGTTATTCCACTTTTATTATCACGAAAGACGAGTGCAAACCTCGTTGGGGTAGAGATTCAAGAGCGAATTTTTAGTATGGCAACACGGAATGTGGAACTTAATCAGTTGACGAATCAAATTAAGCTAATCCATGGCGACTTAAAGGAAATGCAGCCTGTTTTAGGACATAGTAATTTTGATGTCGTTACATGTAATCCACCGTATTTTAAAACGCCTTCTGAGACAGAGTATAATGAAAATGAATATTTAACGATCGCAAGGCATGAAGTATATTGTACATTAGAGGATGTAGTAAAAGCATGTAAGCTTCATGTGCGTCCAGGCGGAAAGGTAGCAATGGTTCATCGTCCGGGCAGGCTTGTAGATATTATTGAATTGTTTCGGGCATATAAGCTTGAACCAAAGCGAATGCAGCTTGTATACCCAAAGCAAGGAAGAGATGCAAATATGTTGTTAATTGAAGGAATACGAGATGGAAAGGCGGATTTAAAAATATTACCCCCTCTCTATATTTATGGGGAAGATGGTACATATACAAAAGAAGCCGAGGCGATTATATATGGATAGTTTGGTCCATACCGTTTATATATTAAAGTGTAAGGATGACAGCTTGTATACAGGCTATACGAATGATTTACAGCATCGGTTAACGATGCATGAACAGGGAAAAGGAGCGAAATATACACGTGGGCGCGGTCCTTTTCAAGTCATGCATCTCGAAAAATATGCAACAAAGGAAGAAGCACTGCGTAGAGAGTATGCAATAAAACAGTTAAAACGGAATCAAAAATGGCAGCTAATTACTGGAGGAAGTGACGATGAACAATCAAAAAAGCTTTGAAGCAGATGTTGAAGGAACACTTTATGTCGTACCTACGCCAATTGGAAATTTAGAAGATATTACATTTCGTGCACTACAAACATTAAAGTCAGTGGATATAATTGCTGCAGAAGACACTCGGAATACAAAGAAGCTGCTCCATTATTTTGAAATCGACACACCATTAATCAGTTATCATGAGCATAATAAAATGGCACGGGAGAATCAGCTTATAGCGCGATTAGAACAGGGACATTCCATCGCTATTGTAAGTGATGCGGGAATGCCTGCCATATCTGATCCGGGATCAGAGCTTGTTGCATCAGCAATTGCTGAAAACTATTCTGTTGTCGTATTGCCTGGAGCAAATGCAGCATTGTGTGCACTTGTCGGCTCGGGATTACCTTCTACAGAATTTTTGTTTTATGGGTTTCTTCCACGTAAAAAAAAGGAAAGAGACAATGAATTAAAGCGATTAAATAATTTACCAGCAACATTACTATTCTACGAATCACCTTACCGTATCAAAGAAACGTTAAAAGCGATGGAAGAGCAATTTGGTAAAGAGCGGAGAATTGTCATTGCGCGTGAGCTAACAAAGCGATTTGAGGAGTATGCTCGTGGAACGATTGCTGAGCTTCTAGAGTGGTCAGAAAGCAAGGAGCTTAAAGGAGAGTTTTGTATCGTTGTCGACGGTAGATCGATCGATGAAATAAGCGAAAATACAAGCATGGAAGCGTGGTGGCAGGATTTATCAATCGTTGACCATGTAGCGTATTATATAAACGAGCAACAAATGAAAAGTAAGGAAGCGATAAAGACCGTAGCATTAGATAGAGATATTTCAAAGCGAGATGTATATCAAGCTTATCACGTAGACTAGTAGGCAATAAAAAAAGCCGGCAGGAAGGTAGTGATCTCCATAACGTTGGAGGGCAATACCGAATGCGGCTTTTTCGTTTTTATTTAAAATGAGATTGAATTTCGTCGATGAGTGCCTTCGCACCTTCTGGGCTAAGTACAAGCTTTCCGTTTGCTAATGCCACGTTATCATCAGAAACTTCCCCAGTAACGTAACATGCCATATTTGGTTGGTATTTTTTCAATACCACCTTATCATTGTCCACATAAATCTCTAGCGGATCTTTGATGTTAATATCCAGTGAGCGACGAAGCTCGATGGGAATGACTACACGTCCTAATTCATCAACTTTACGTACAATACCTGTAGATTTCATCGTTTCTCCTCCTTAATGGTTGATTCCATTAACTTTAACTTTCGTCATTTTTCGACAAGTTCTTAGGAATAGAATACCAACGTTGACTATTTGTGTCAATATTAATTTAAAAATTTGTTCGAAAATTTGATAATTAATGGAACCCATTGGTACACTGCGAATCATACCTTATTCCTAATTGCTATATAATTAAAATTTACCATGTGAAAGCAAGGAAGGCAATAATTAACCCGTGATTTTTCGACAAAATTCGACATTTATTTTAACTTTTTTTAAATTTGGAAGCTTTTTTGGAAAAAACCAATAGCATGCAACTAGATTTTGGATTGGCATTTTGAGAGTAAAATCGCTACAATAGTAGAATAATGAATGGAAAGTCGTTTGAGGAGGAAGACGAATGGACAGTAAAAAAACGTTTTATATCACTACTCCAATTTATTATCCAAGTGGAAAATTACATATAGGACATGCATACTCAACGGTAGCCGGAGATGCAATGGCGCGCTATAAACGGATGCGAGGCTTCGATGTCATGTACTTAACCGGTACAGATGAACACGGGCAAAAGATTCAAAAAAAAGCGGAAGAAAAAGGCGTTACACCACAAGCCTATGTGGATGAAATCGTAGCCGGGATTCAAGATTTATGGAAAAAATTAAAAATCACAAATGATGATTTTATTCGAACGACAGAGGAAAGACATAAACAGGTTGTGGAACGAATTTTCGATCAGCTCGTAAAACAAGGTGATATTTACCTTGATGAATACGAAGGATGGTATTGTACTTCTTGTGAATCATTTTTTACGGAACGCCAGTTAGAGGAAGGTAGTTGTCCAGATTGTGGCGGCCCAGTTGAAAAGGTGAGGGAAGAATCCTATTTCTTTAAAGTAAGTAAATATGTCGATCGATTAATTGCCTATTATGAAGAACATCCTGAATTTATTCAACCAGAAAGTCGAAAAAATGAGATGTTGAATAATTTTTTACGCCCGGGACTAGAGGATCTTGCTGTATCTCGTACGTCATTTGAATGGGGTATTAAGGTTCCAGGAAATCCAAAGCATGTTATTTATGTGTGGATTGATGCACTCTCTAATTATATTACTGCACTAGGTTACGGCACGGAAAACGTTGAAAAATACGAAAAATATTGGCCGGCTGATGTCCATTTAATGAGTAAGGAAATTGTTCGCTTCCATACCATTTATTGGCCGATTATGCTAATGGCGCTAGATCTTCCACTTCCGAAGAAAATATTTGCTCATGGTTGGATATTAATGAAGGATGGCAAAATGTCAAAATCAAAGGGAAATGTCGTTGATCCGGTATCATTAATTGATCGCTATGGTTTGGATGCTCTCCGTTATTATTTGTTAAGAGAAGTTCCGTTTGGACATGATGGCGTGTTTACACCTGAAGGATTCGTCGAGCGTACGAATTACGATTTAGCAAATGATCTTGGAAATCTATTAAATCGTACGGTTGCTATGATTAATAAGTACTTCGATGGGAATATTCCAGCATACAAGAAAGCAGAAACAGATGTTGATGTGTCTTTAGAAGAGCTTGTTGCCGAAACGGTCGAAAAATATGAAGTAGCAATGGATAACATGGAATTTTCTGTTGCTTTATCTATACTGTGGCAGTTAATTAGCCGCACAAACAAATATATTGATGAAACAGAGCCGTGGAATTTGGCAAAGGATGAAACAAAGCAGGAACGGTTAGGAAACGTAATGGCTCATTTGGCAGATTCGCTTCGAATTGTAGGCATTATGTTAACTCCTTTCTTAACAGAATCTCCAAAAGAAATCTTCCGCCAATTAGGCATCGCGGACGAAAACTTAGTTACTTGGGCTGGGGTTACAGCGCAAGGTATTATTCCTGCAGGCACCAAGGTAGAAAAAGGAGAACCGATCTTTCCTCGTCTTGATGTAAAAGAAGAGGTAGAAATTATTAAAGCAATGATGCAAAAGCCTGTAGAAGGAAGCACTGAACAGAAAAAAGTAGAAGAAGCTAAGCCTGAGATCTCCTATGATGATTTCATGAAGCTTGATCTACGTGTAGCTCAAGTAGAAGCATGTGAAAAAATGAAGAAAGCTGATAAGTTATTAAAGTTTAAGCTTGATCTTGGCTTTGAAAAACGTCAGGTGATTTCTGGGATAGCGAAGTATTATCAACCAGAGGACCTTATTGGTAGAAAAGTGATTTGTGTTACCAATTTAAAGCCTGTGAAGCTCCGTGGAGAGTGGTCTGAAGGGATGATTTTATCTGCGGAAGATCCAGAAACGGGTAATTTATCACTTGCAGCTGTTGATGCAGCATTGCCAAATGGTTCAGTCGTAAAATAACAGAAAGGTCAGGCTCTTCGTGAGTTTGACCTTTTCTTCTGATAGTTTTAGATAGGAAACACACAATCAAAAATGAGGTGTTTGAAATGTTATTTGATACGCATGTGCATTTAAATGCGGAGCAATTTAAGGAAGATAGAGATGAAGTGATTAAACGGGCATTTGCTGCAGGAGTTACGCGCATGGCAGTGGTAGGGTTTGATCGAGAAACGATTCCGCTAGCTATTGAAATCGCCGAGCAGCATGATGCGATATACGCTGCTGTCGGATGGCATCCTGTTGATGCAATCGATATGACGGATGAAGACTTAGTTTGGCTAGAAGAGCTAACTGCTCATCCAAAGGTCGTAGCGCTTGGAGAGATGGGGTTAGACTATCATTGGGACAAGTCCCCGAAGGATATTCAAAAGCAAGTTTTTCGCAAGCAAATACAGTTAGCCAAAAAAGTGAACATGCCAATTATTATTCATAATCGGGAGGCAACAGAAGATATTATTGAGATTCTGCAAGCAGAAAATGCTGCAACAGTTGGCGGAATTATGCACTGTTATAATGACGCTGTTGACTATGTACAAGCATGTCTTGATATGAACTTCTATATTTCATTAGGCGGTCCAGTGACATTTAAAAATGCACCTCTTCCGAAAGAAGTGGCAGTGCATGTTCCATTAAATCGACTACTTATTGAAACCGATGCACCATTTTTAGCACCACATCCAAACCGTGGGAAGCGAAATGAGCCTGCTTACGTTCGACTCGTAGCAGAAAAAATAGCAGCACTACGCGGGATGAAACTTGAAGAAATTGGCAAAATAACAACTGAAAATGCTTGTACGTTGTTTCGAATCAATCGCTAGCAATTGACTATTTTTGTATAAAACTTATAAAAATTATGAAATTTGGAAAGACTGGTCCGTAAAAGTTCCAGTCTTTTTCCATTGTCTGCCAGCCTAATATTCATAATGGTTTCACAGCTTTTGTGCTAATAAAAATACCGGATTATAACAATTTGTAAACAAACTGTAATACAACCGTAAACGTAATACCTTTGACTTTGCATAATAGTGTTTATATAATCGAAATCGATTAAGGAGGCAAGAAGCATGCGAATTCTTTCAAAGCTATTGCCGGCCTCAAAGCTGAAGCTGGTTATTTCAAGTATTGGTGTGATGGCACTGGTTGCCTTTACAACCGTTGTCTTTTATGAGATGACAAAAACAGAAGTCGTCTTTGCGGATAATGGGGAAGAGCAAACTGTCCAAACACATGCGGAGACAGTAGAAGATCTACTGAAAGAAGTAGGAATTACAATAGGTGAATATGATGCCCTATCACATAGCATGGATGCTATTATAAAAGATGGCATGAAGATCGATTATGACAAAGCGAACAAAGTCATTCTAACGATCGATGGAAACAAAGAGGAATATTATACGTTGGCGGATTCTATTGAGGATTTCTTCCAAGAAAATAATCTTACTATTTCAACGCATGATGCTGTTTCTCATGAAAAAGAGGCCGCACTTAAAAATGGCATGGAAATCAATGTAACGAAAGCATTTCAGGTAACAATTAACGATGGTGGAAAAGAAAAGCAAGTATGGGCAACAGGTGGAAGTATCAAGCAATTATTAGATAATCATAATATTACATACAATGCAGACAGCAATGATAAAATTAACGTAGCGCTTGATAAAAAAGTTCAAAAGGATACGACGGTTAACATTGTTCGTGTCACAAAGGAAACAGTAGAAGAAACGGAAGCCATCCCATACGAAACAGAGAAAAAGAAGGATAGTTCATTGGAAAAAGGAAAAACACGTATCCTTTCCAAAGGTGAAGAAGGCGAACTTCTGAAGAAATTTGAAGTTACGAAGGAAAATGGTAAAGAAGTTGGAAGAAAGCTACTTGAAAAACAAGTAAAATCCGAAAGTAAAAATCGCGTTGTTGCGGTTGGTACAAAGGAGCCAAAGCCGAATTTAACTACTTTATCTAGTGATTCTTCAGGTGGTGGAAAAACATTTTATGTTACTGCTAGCGCCTTTACCGCGAAATGTAGTGGATGCTCAGGCTATACAACAACAGGACTTAACTTAAAGGCAAATCCAAATATGAAAGTGATTGCGGTTGATCCGAGTGTTATTCCTTTAGGAAAAAGAGTATGGGTAGAAGGCTATGGAGAAGCGATCGCTGGCGATACAGGCGGTTCTATCGTTGGTAAACGAATTGATGTCCATGTAGCAACCAAATCCCAAGCGTATAGCTGGGGAGTGCGAAAGGTTAAAATTAAAATTTTAAATTAACATATGAAATAGATGCTCTTACCATGATATAGTGGTAAGAGCATTATTATTTACGTGTAAATGAATAAGAAAAGAGGAATTTGCTTGAGGATTAAGGAAATAATTGTCGTAGAAGGAAAAGATGATACGGTAAAAGTAAAGCAGGCGGTAGAAGCCGATACGATTGAAACAAATGGATCGGCTATTAATAAAAAGATACTAAAACAAATACAACACGCAAAAGATAAACGTGGTGTTATTATTTTTACCGACCCTGATTATCCCGGAGAGCGAATTCGACACGTTATTGACCAAGCGATTCCAGGCTGTAAGCATGCTTTTTTAACGAAGGAAAAGGCGCGAGCAAAGCATCCCCATAATAAAAGCCTAGGAATTGAGCATGCATCACTTGATTCCATTCGTGAAGCATTGGCTGCTGTGTATGAATTAACCGATATGGAGCCTGTTTATATTAAACAGGAGGAACTGATTGCATATGGTTTGATCGGTGGCGCAGGAGCTGCAAAAAAAAGAGAAAGACTAGGTGAATTACTTCAAATCGGACATACGAATGGAAAACAACTGCTAAAGCGCCTTTCGATGTTCCAAATATCAAAGGAACAGCTTGAACAAGCAATTAGTCAACTGCTTCAGGAGGAAAAGAACGCACATGAATAAATATATTGCTACACCATCACGTACAAAAGAAATATTACAAACATACCGATTCACATTTAAAAAAAGTCTAGGCCAAAACTTTTTAGTTGATGTGAATGTTTTAGAAAATATTATTAGGCACGCAGGAATCACGAAAGAAGCGGGTGCAATTGAAATTGGTCCGGGTATCGGCGCATTGACCGAACAATTAGCGATTCATGCTAAAAACGTGCTAGCCTTTGAAATTGACCAACGACTTGTACCGATATTACAGGATACGTTAAAGAATTATGACAATATCCAAATTGTGCACCAAGATATTTTAGAAGCAGATGTCGGTCAAATGATCAAAGAATACTTTCAACCAGAGCAACCTATTCATGTTGTCGCTAATTTACCATATTATATTACAACACCGATTTTAATGAAGCTTCTTCGTGATAAGCTTCCAGTCGAAAGCTTTACGGTAATGATTCAAAAGGAAGTCGCTGAACGTATGGCAGCACAGCCAAACACGAAAAGCTATGGGTCATTAACGATAGCTGTTCAGTATTATACAGAGGCTGAAGTGGTCATGCATGTACCGAAAACGGTCTTTATGCCACAGCCTAATGTAGATTCAGGTATTTTACGACTTACGGTTCGTAAAAATCCCCCAGTTTATGTTGAAAATGAAGATTACTTTTTTCAAATTGTTCAAGCGTGCTTTGCACAACGGCGAAAGACGCTCCGCAATAATTTGATGAGCTTCTTTAAAGAAACCTTCGATAAGCGTGAGATTGAACCTATATTAGAGTTGGTCAACGTAGATGGATCAAGGCGTGGAGAAACATTACAAATCGAAGAATTCGCCGCTTTAGCTAATGCGTTTTATAAAAAAGTACATGAGAAATAAATACGGAGTAAAAAAACACCTGCCTCAGGTGTTTTTTTATGCCTTTTAAGGCGGTTTATCATCCATTAGACACATATGTATAGGCGAAAGCATATCGTATGGGTAGAAGCGCCTTTTTACTCTTACAAAGGCTGTGAGGTGGATGTATGCAAACAGAATCTTATACAATAGGTGATTTAGTAACACGTCAATCGTATAACAATGATCTGCTATTTCGCGTGGAATCGATCATAAAAGAAAAAGCGATACTGCATGGAGAAGATATTCGTCTTGTCGCTGATGCACCGATAAGTGACCTTGTTCATGTAAAGAATAGAGAACTAGAAAAAAGGAAAAAAAAGCGGAAGCAGCAGGAAGAATTTTCATATCGGTTATTTCGCCAGGACTATCAACTAATGAAGGAAAAACGGGATTATCAATCAACAGACGGCTATGATCATACGCAATTTTTTCAGCTCCCTGCTCGTGTACTTCACATTGATGGAGATCCAAGCTACTTAAAGAAATGCATTGCACTATATCAACGAGTGGGACTTCAAGTTCATGGTATTCATATGAATGAGCGAGAAATGCCTTTTCAAATAGGCCCTTTATTGGAAAAAATTCAGCCAGATATTATCGTCATTACAGGACATGATTCTTTTTCTAAAAACAAAGGAGCTAAAAGTGATTTACGTGCTTATCGCCATTCAAAGTATTTTGTTGAAACGGTACGAGAAGCGAGAAAAATGACGCCACACCTTGACCAGCTGGTGATTTTTGCAGGTGCTTGCCAATCTCATTTCGAGTCACTTATTCGTGCAGGTGCTAATTTTGCAAGCTCTCCATCACGAATCAATATTCATGCACTTGATCCTGTTTATATTGCTGCAAAGATCGCTTACACCCCGTTCATGGAAAAAGTTCATGTATGGGATGCATTAAGAAATACATTAACAGGTGAAAAAGGAATGGGTGGCGTAGAAACAAGAGGTTTATTACGTACAGGAATGCCATATTTAGAGGAAACTTTAGAAGAAGGAGAATCAAACGTCATCGTGGAATAATATGAAAAAAATCGCTCGACACTTTTCGACTGAGACAATATGTACAGCATCTTCATTTGTTTTTTGAAGAATGCGGTCGGAAATCGTATTAAAAGAGACAGAGCAGCTTACCAGCAGGTGGGCTGCCACGTATCTTTTTTCAGTATGAAAAAGAAATTCGACCTGAAAGTACATATTTTGTTAACATTTGCAAACAATAATTGCGAAAAGGAAAATTTAGTCATTGACATTAAAATTAATATCTTGTTATAATATTATATTTTGTTTGACTAAAAAACAAGCTTATGTTATGATTAATTCAGTGAGGTGGAGTATAGTGGCGAAAACATTAATCGAAATTAAGCAAGGTCTTGAAGGTCAAATCGGGAAACGGCTGCGTTTAAAAGCGAATGGCGGTAGAAGGAAGACAATTGAACGATCTGGTGTTTTAGCAGAAACCTATCCTTCCGTATTTATTGTAGAATTAGACCAAGAGGAAAATGCATTCGAACGTGTTTCATACAGCTATGCAGATGTTTTAACCGAGACGGTAGAATTAAGCTTCATGGAAGAACGAACTCAACAAGTTATCGCAGAGTAGTGAACGAAACTGTTTACTACTCTTTTTAATATATTCTTTTATTTCATTTTGGAAATTATACCTCCGTCCTTTTTTGTTCTGTGAGACGAAGGAAATCAAATCATAAATTTCCTGCTTTACATACATATAACGGGTGTAGCAAATGAAAATAAACATAAGCTAAGCTTGTCGTAAGATTTCTTTACGGGAAGGGAGCTGTTCTTTCTGGCTAGACGTGGAACCATGTCAGAGCAAATGAAGGAAGAAATTGCAAAAGAGTTAGGGTTTTACGACACGGTACAAAAGGAAGGCTGGGGAGGTATAAAGGCAAGGGATGCCGGAAACCTCGTGAAAAGGGCGCTAGAAATAGCAGAAGAGAGTATGCGACAAGGCAAATCCTAAGAAGGATTTGCCTTTTTTATATAGATTCTGCTTCATGTCTTTTCCAATAATAAGAAAAATATGGTAAGTTTTTTGCTTGTGCTAGTCGCTTGGACAGGTCATATGTGTTACAATTTGTGTACTTGGAATAAGTAGGTGACGGATATGGCTCTCTTAGAAAAGGCACCGGCTAAAATCAACTTATCTTTGGATGTATTAGGAAAACGCGAGGATGGTTATCATAATGTAGAAATGGTGATGACAACAATTGATTTATCGGACCGAATAGAGCTAACAATATTAGAAGAGAATCGCATTGATGTATCGCTTTGGAGTAGATATGTACCAAATGACGAACGTAATTTAGCTTATAAAGCTGCTGAGCTGTTTAAACAAACGTATCGCATTTCAGAAGGAATTCACATTAAAATCGAAAAAAACATCCCTGTAAGTGCTGGACTTGGTGGTGGCAGTACGGATGCCGCTGCTGTACTTAGAGGAATGAACAGGCTTTTTGACTTAAATTTACCGCTATCGGAACTTGCCGCACTAGGGGCGACAATCGGTACAGATATTCCGTTTTGTGTGTATGGAAATACAGGAATAGCAACGGGGCGAGGAGAGAAAATTTCACAGCTTCCTTCTCCACCATCATGTTGGGTTGTATTGGCTAAACCAGATATAGGCGTATCAACGAAAACAATTTTTCAACAAATAAAAATGGATAATCTTATGCACCCTGTTACAGAGAAGGTTATCGAGGCATTACAAATGAATGATTTCTCCAGGTTATGTAACAGTCTAGGTAATGTGCTTGAACCATATACAATGGAATTACACCCACAAGTAAAACGGGTGAAGGAAAAAATGGAGCATGCTGGTGCAGATGGTGTGCTAATGAGTGGAAGTGGTCCTACTATTTATGGTCTCGTAGCCCAGGAAAGTAAGGCTCAAAGAATATATAATGGCATGCGGGGCTTTTGTTCAGAAGTTTATTTAGTTCGCATATTAGGTTAACCTTGCCCAAAGACATATATTAGTGGTATATTTAGTGCGATTATTCGGTTTTCGAGGTGGAAAAATGAAAAGAAGCAATCGATTAGTGTCGTTAACAAATTATTTTATAGAAAATCCTGAGGATCATCGAAGCTTAACCTACCATGCTAAGCAGTATAATGTAGGGAAAGCTTCGATTAGCGAGGATTTAGATATTATTGATACGGTTTTTCAAGACGAAGGACTCGGTTATTTACATCGAGCAGCAGGTGCTGGTGGCGGTGTTCGCTATGTACCGGAGGGATCAGAAAAAAACGGAAAGCAATTTATTAAAACGCTTTGTGAGCAATTAGAGGACCCTAGTCGCATTCTCCCTGGTGGCTATCTATATATGAGTGATCTACTTGGTGAGCCGAAGACAGTGCGTGAAATCGGTAGAGTTTTTGCTTCTAAATTCATTCATCGCAATATTGATGTAGTAATGACAGTAGCAACAAAGGGTATTCCACTTGCCTATGCGGTTGCATCATTTTTGAACGTTCCAGTTGTCATTGTCAGAAGGGATCCGAAAGTTACGGAAGGATCCTCTGTCAGTATTAATTACGTGTCCGGTTCATCGAGAAAAATTCAAACAATGGTACTTCCTAAACGTGGTTTAAAAGAAGGAGCTAAAGTTTGTATTATTGATGATTTTATGAAGGCTGGTGGCACGATTAATGGCATGATAAGTCTGCTCAAAGAATTTAATGCTCGTGTGCATGGAATTGGGGTACTAGCAGAAGCGGATGATGAGGAAGAGGACCGTGTAGTAGAAGATTATATTTCCCTTGTTCGAATATCTAATGTGGATGCAAAGCGTCAGGAAATCCAAGTGCTTCCAGGCAACTATTCAATATTAAATTAATAAATGATTAAAAATCTTTCCATTATGGAGAGATTTTTTTATTTAACGTAAAACGGCTCGGTTTTGTTATGAAAATGTGACCTATCCAAATAGTTAATCAAGTATACCTACCAAATAGTCTAAAATACCCTGAAAAAATTATTCGAATGGATAAATTAAGATTTAATAATAAAAAATCGAATGATTTCTCATTATTTTGATCTATGAAAAAGGTTCTATTACAGGGATTTATGCTTATCTTTTTGTAAAAATAAAACTTTTTTTAAAATTAAGCAGGAATTATTGTAATTTTGTTGAATAATTGTATGTAAGTTCTTTTTGAAAAGGTGGTGAATCAGCATGGAAGTAACTGACGTTAGACTACGTCGTGTCAGTACGGAAGGAAGAATGCGCGCTATTGCATCCATTACACTGGATCAGGAATTCGTTGTGCATGATATCCGTGTGATCGACGGGAACAATGGTTTATTTGTAGCTATGCCATCAAAGCGGACTCCAGATGGAGAGTTCCGAGATATTGCACATCCGATTAATTCTAGTACGCGTGGAAAAATTCAAGACGCTGTATTAGAAGAATATCACCGTGCGGGTGAAGAGGAAGTTGAGTACGAAGAAGCTGGGGCTTCATAAATAAACGATTATACAACAAGAGGACTAATCTTACGGATTAGCCTTCTTTTTTTATTTCTGTATAAAGAGTATTCACTTATCCCCTATTTTAAGATGTAAAAGTGAGCTGATTGACTCATAATAGCACCATGCTGTATTTAATACGAGCTAGTAGAAAATATATGATATTTGCACTAGGAATTGTTTCCTCTCAAAATAAATCCTCCTATCTTAATACCTAAAAATAACGTCTACGTAATCTTTTTTCCAAACATTTACAAGCAAGAAACCATCAGCCCATAGCCTGTTTATGTTGAAATGAGCGGCTTTTTAAGATATAGTCTAAATGGATAAAAAGAAGTATGGACACCCTTAGGAATGGAGGTTTCCCTATGGCGAAACGTTATGCAGTCATACTTGCAGCTGGGCAAGGTACTCGAATGAAATCCAAGCTTTATAAAGTACTACATCCCGTTCTCGGTCGACCAATGGTACAGCATGTCATTGATCAAATAAAAAAAGTAAATATAAACGAGATTGTAACAGTTGTTGGCTTTGGCGCTGAAAAAGTGAAAGAAATTGTTGGTGATGATAGTGCGTTTGTATTGCAAGAGGAGCAGCTAGGTACTGGTCATGCAGTTATACAGGCGGAACAATTGCTCAAGGGTAAGCATGGTACCACACTTGTTGTATGCGGTGATACCCCATTAATAACAAGTGAAACGTTCAACAAACTTTTTGAACACCATGAAAGAGAGGGCGCAAAGGCAACGATATTGACATCGAAAGCACCTGATCCGACAGGCTATGGAAGAGTCATTCGTGATGAGAACAACGAAGTGAAACGAATTGTTGAGCATAAGGATGCGAATGAGAAAGAAAAGCAAGTGGATGAAATCAATACAGGTACATATTGTTTTGATAATCAAGCTCTTTTTCAAGCTTTACAAGAAGTGTCCAATGATAATTCACAAGGGGAATATTATTTACCTGATGTCATTGAGATTCTGAAAAATAAATCTGAAAAAGTAAGTGCTTACCTCTCACCAAACTTTGACGAGACAATTGGTGTAAATGATCGTGTTAGTCTTTCCAAAGCGGAATTAACGATGAAACGCCGAATTAACGAAAACCATATGCGTAACGGGGTTACGATCATGGATCCAGATCATACGTATATCGCTCCAGAAGTCATCATTGAACAAGATGTGGTTATTTATCCAGGAAGTATTATTAAAGGTTCTACTGTTATTAAAAGCCATGTTGAAATAGGGCCACACAGTGAAATTACCAACTGCGATATTGGAGAAGGTACGGTTTTAAAACAAAGTGTTGCTACGGATAGTAAGATCGGCGAAAGAGTAAAAATTGGACCTTTTGCACACATTCGTCCAGAAGCAATGATTGGTAATGAAGCAAAAATTGGAAACTTTGTCGAGATTAAAAAAGCCGAGCTTGGTGATAATAGCAAGGTTTCTCATCTTAGCTACATTGGCGATGCGCAAGTAGGAAGGAATGTAAATGTTGGTTGTGGTACAATAACAGTAAACTATGATGGGAAAAATAAATTTTTGACGACAATTGAAGATGATGCATTTATTGGATGTAATTCGAATTTAATTGCACCAGTTACGATAGGAAAAGGATCGTACGTTGCGGCAGGATCTACAATTACGAGGGATGTTCCAGACGATGCTTTATCAATTGCTCGGGAAAAGCAAACAAATAAAGAAGGCTACGCATCCAAATTAAACAAACGAAAAAAAGACTAACGGAGGGTATATTCTCATGGCATCTACTTACAAAGATAAATCTTTGAAAGTATTTACACTAAACTCAAATTATAAATTGGCAGAAGACATTGCAAATCACATTGGTACACCTATTGGCAAGTGTACCGTTTCTCGATTCAGTGATGGAGAAATTCAAATTAATATTGAAGAAAGCATTCGTGGCTGTGATGTCTATGTTGTTCAATCAACAAGCTCTCCAGTAAATGAGCATCTGATGGAGCTCTTGATTATGATTGATGCGCTAAAACGTGCTTCAGCTAGATCTATTAATATTGTCATGCCGTATTATGGCTATGCAAGACAGGATCGTAAAGCGCGTTCTAGAGAACCAATTACGGCGAAGCTCGTTGCGAATTTATTGGAAACTGCAGGGGCTACACGAGTGATAACACTTGATTTGCATGCACCGCAAATTCAAGGGTTCTTTGATGTTCCGATTGATCACTTGCAAGGAGTGCCAATTTTATCTGATTACTTTGAGGCAAAAAATCTTGAAGATATTGTTGTTGTATCACCAGACCATGGGGGAGTTACCCGAGCAAGAAAAATGGCGGACCGCCTAAAGGCTCCAATTGGAATCATTGACAAAAGAAGACCGCGTCCAAATGTGGCAGAAGTAATGAATATCGTTGGTAATATCGAAGGGAAGACAGCAATCCTAATCGATGATATCATTGATACAGCAGGTACGATTACCCTTGCTGCCAATGCATTAATCGAAAACGGTGCCAAAGAGGTATATGCTTGTTGCACCCATCCTGTATTATCTGGACCAGCCATTGAACGTATTGATAATTCAAAGATAAAGGAATTGGTAATTACAAATACGATTCCATTACCTGAAGAAAAAATGATCGATAAAATTACACCTTTATCTGTTGCGCCATTAATTGGAGAAGCAATTATTCGTGTGCATGAGTTACAGTCGGTCAGCATTTTGTTTGATTAAGATTGAAGAAAGCCTTTTTTCATGTTTTAAAGTTGCTAACATAGGGAAATTACTGTATTGAACCATTTTGCTGTAGCACGTTTCATGTATGAATTACGAAATTAATAATACGACTTGGAATTCCAAGTTCAAAATAATGGAGGATGATTTACATGGCACTAACATTGAAAGCAGTAAGAAGAGACGACCATACAGGTTCTGCAACAAGAAAGCTACGTGCAGAAGGAAAAGTACCTGGCGTATTATACGGAAAAGGAAAGGAAACAAGTTCTGTTGCTGTAGACGAGATTGAATTAGTTAAGCTTGTACGAAATGAAGGAAGAAATGCTATCTTCTCGTTGCAGATTGATAATGATAAATCATTTGATGTAATGCTTCATGATTATCAAGCAGATCCGCTTAAAGATTTACTCATTCATGTTGATTTTTATATTGTTGACATGAAGGAAGCGATGGATGTTGAAGTTCCGATCCGTATTGATGGGGAAGCAATTGGAGCAAAAGAAGGAGGCGTATTGCAGCAACCGTTATTTGAGTTGCTCGTACGTGCAAAACCTGCCGATATTCCAGAAGAAATAAAAGTTGATGTATCATCA
This sequence comes from Virgibacillus sp. MG-45, assembly GCF_036409425.1. NCBI lineage: Bacteria > Bacillati > Bacillota > Bacilli > Caryophanales > Bacillaceae > Virgibacillus > Virgibacillus sp. MG-45. Next base: position 242,333 of record NZ_JAXOFU010000003.1, read on the forward strand.
TTGAAAATAGGTGATGTAATTACGATTGCAGATCTAACAGCCTCGGATAAATATGAATTTTTAGAGGATGAAGATACAACGATTGTCACGATTACGGCGCCTACAACAGAAGCTGATGTTGCAGGTACTGAAGAGGAAAATGCGGAACCAGAGCTCGTTGGCACAAAACAGGAAAATAAAAACGAATAAACGGTTACACTTAATATAACAACATTTCCCTCCTTTAAGAAAGAGAAGAATGGAACGTTCTTAATAGGAGGGCTTGTTGTATTATGATTAGCCATAATTTTGATAAAAGGGAAGACATGCGCATGAAGTGTATTGTGGGATTAGGAAATCCAGGTAGAAAATATGAAGCGACAAGACATAATATTGGTTTTATGGTAGTAGATGAACTTCTTAAACGGCATCAATGGAGCTTAAACAAAGAGAAATTTAGTGGGAAATTTGCGATGGAGCAATTGCTAGATGAAAAGGTTATCTTACTTAAACCTGAAACATATATGAACCTATCTGGTGCTTCCATTCGTCCGTTATCAGATTATTTCGGAATAGCCCCACAGGATGTGGTCGTTATTTATGATGATCTTGATTTGCCACCTGGGAAAATACGATTACGGCAAAAGGGTGGACATGGCGGACATAATGGTATCCGATCGACCATCGATCACCTAGGTACGAAAGAATTTAATCGTATTCGAATTGGTATTGGCCGACCAACAACACCGATTCCTGTTGTCGATTATGTACTGGGTAAATTCACTAAAGCAGAACAGGATGAAGTAGAAGCGAGTATTCAGCTTGCTGCAGATGCTTGTGAATCATGGATGGAGCGTCCATTTCTTGAAGTGATGAATGAATTTAACAAATAAAGTCTGCATACATATAGAATAAGCTAGATGACAGTTCGTATAAAATGTTTCTTTTCGGATAAACTTGACTATAGAGAGGTTTATGCGAGGAGGCAGCATTATGGCTATTATTTATACGTGCAGACATTGCCAAGACACAGTCGGGAAGTTAGCTGAACAGTATGTAGATACATCTTTACTAGGTTGGGATTACTTGACGATAGAGGAAAAAAAAGAAATGATACATTATCATTCGAATGGAGATATTTCGATTCAAACTATTTGTGAAAGCTGTCAAGAAACGTTAGGACAGCATCCACAATATCATGAATTGGATTATTTTATACAATAAAATGAGATACAAACAGCTTTGGTGAATGGTAACCAAAGCATTTTTGCGCTTTATTTAACAAGCGTAGCATGTATCAAAGTATCGGAATAAATGACTCGAAACACGTTTCATTAAAAACCATATTCGTCGCAGATGGGTACTATGCTAGCTAGCGGTCTGTATATTTTCGTATTCGTTAACAATGGACGATTGGCAGCCGTTTATTTCTTATTGGGGGATTTTTCTATGAAAGGTATTAATCAATATTTACAATCAAAAGAAGATATTCAATCCATTCTACAAGGTGTTACAAATGGTTTGCAGGAGCAATTGGTGGCAGGATTGGCTGGTCCAGCTCGAAGCTTGCTCGTATCCATCTTGCACAAATCGAATCATCGACCTATTCTGCTTGTAACATATCAATTAACACAGGCGCAACAATTATATGAGGACCTTACTTCTCTCGTTGGAGAAGATAACGTGTATTTGTACCCTGTCAATGAACTAATTGCTTCCGAAATTTCAGTAGCTAGTCCTGAATTAAGAAGCCAACGGATTGAAGCGCTAAAAGAATGGAGTATGAGAAAAAGCGGTATATTAATCGCTCCTGTTGCAGCCTTAAAGCGTATGCTTCCGCCGAAAGCCTATTGGGAGAAATATCAGATTCACATTAAGGATGGAGAAGAAATTGATTTAGAAGCATGTCTAACTTCTTTCGTAGACATGGGTTATGTTCATGCGTCCATGGTAAATACGCCGGGAGAATTTAGTAGGCGTGGGGGAATCATTGACATTTATCCTGTAACAGAGGAGCACCCATTACGAATTGAGTTGTTTGATGATGAGGTAGACTCGATTCGTTATTTTGATGCAGATACGCAGCGTTCACTAGATAAAAAGCGAGAGGTTCTAATTGGACCGGCAACAGAGCTGCTTTTATCAGAGCAAGACCTTCTATCGGGTGCACAGCGCTTAGAGCAAGCGTTAGCAAAAACGTTAAAAACGATGGAAGCAAGTGAAGTGAAGGAAACTTTAGCTGAGACAATTTCCTATGATATCGAACGATTAAAAAGCCTAGAGCATTTTCAAGAGTTGAATAAATATATTGGTTTTCTATATGAGCGTCCTGCTAGTTTGTTAGATTATTTGCCTGCAAATGGCATTGTATTGCTAGATGAAATGAGCAGAATTCAAGAAACCGCGACTACGCTTGATACAGAAGAAGCAGAATGGTATAGCAGCTTGTTGGAGTCAGGCAAAATGGTAAAGGACAGTAGTTTTTCCTTTGATTGGATAACTACATGGTCTAAAATAGATCATCCGCGTATTTATATGTCCGTATTTTTACGGCACATTCCTAATACACAGCCACAAAATATTATTAATTTGTCATCAAGAGCAATGCAGGAATTCCATGGACAAATGCATTTGTTAAAAAATGAATTAAATCGCTGGGAGAAAGCGAATTATTCTGTCGTTGTGATTGCACCAAATGAGCAACGCGCAGAAAAGATTCAATCTATTTTCTTAGATTATGATATGGAAGCAGTCCTTGCAACAGAATTGGCGTTTCCCTTAGAGAAGCCTACTATCATAGTGGGGAATATTAGTAATGGTATTGAAATGCCAATGCATAAGCTCGTGATTATTACGGAAAATGAATTGTTCAAAAAGCGAAATAAGCGATCAAGGAAAAGGCAAAAGATATCCAATGCGGAGAGAATAAAAAGCTATCAGGAATTAAAGGTTGGCGACTATGTTGTCCATGCAAATCACGGAATTGGAAAGTATTCTGGAATTGAGACTTTAGAAGTTGCTGGAAAGCATAAGGACTATTTATTAATTAAATATTCTGGTGATGATAAGCTATTTGTCCCGATCGAACAAATTGAACTTGTGCAAAAGTTCGTTGGTTCAGAAGGAAAAGAGCCGAAGCTATATAAGCTAGGTGGTAGTGAATGGACAAAGGTTAAGCGGAAGGTTCAATCATCGGTTGAGGATATTGCGGATGAATTAATTAAACTGTATGCAGAAAGAGAAGCACAAAAAGGCTATGCTTTTAATAAAGATACGGAAATGCAACGCGAATTTGATGCGGCTTTTCCTTACCAAGAGACTGAGGATCAGCTTCGATGTATTGAGGAAATTAAACAGGATATGGAAAGAGCCCGTCCAATGGATCGGTTACTATGCGGAGATGTTGGCTATGGAAAAACAGAGGTAGCGATAAGAGCTGCATTCAAGGCTGTTGCTGACGGCAAACAGGTAGCTGTTTTAGTTCCGACCACCATTCTAGCTCAGCAGCATTATGAAACATTCCGTGAACGATTTCAAGACCATGCCATTAATATCGGCTTATTGAGTAGATTTCGTACAAGAAAACAACAAAAGGATACAATAGATGGACTCAGAAGAGGAACCGTAGATGTTGTTATTGGCACGCATCGCATATTATCGAAGGATGTTCAATACCGTGATTTAGGACTTTTAATTGTAGATGAAGAACAACGCTTTGGTGTAAAGCATAAAGAGAAGATTAAGCAACTAAAGACAAATATCGATGTACTTACACTAACTGCAACGCCGATCCCTAGAACGTTGCATATGTCCATGCTTGGAGTCCGTGATTTATCTGTTATTGAAACACCACCAGAAAATCGTTTTCCTATTCAAACCTATGTATTGGAATACAATCCGATTTTAATTCGAGAAGCGATCGAACGCGAGATGGCAAGAGGCGGGCAAGTGTTTTTCCTCTATAATCGGGTAGAGAATATTGATAAAATTGCACGTGATATAGGCATGCTTGTTGATGATGCAAAGATAGCTGTTGCCCATGGTAAGATGAATGAAACCGAATTGGAAAGTGTCATGTTTAGTTTTCTAGAAGGAGAATTTGATGTTCTTGTAAGTACGACGATTATTGAAACCGGAGTAGACATCCCTAATGTCAATACATTAATCGTTTATGATGCTGATCGCATGGGTTTAAGTCAGTTATACCAGCTAAGAGGAAGAGTAGGGCGTTCAAACAGGGTGGCGTATGCGTACTTTACGTATCAAAAGGACAAAGTGTTAACAGAAATTGCCGAAAAAAGACTGCAAGCGATAAAGGAATTTACAGAGCTAGGCTCAGGATTTAAAATTGCGATGCGTGACTTATCTATTCGGGGAGCAGGAAATTTACTCGGTTCTCAGCAGCATGGGTTTATTGATTCAGTTGGTTTCGATATGTATTCACAGATGTTAAAGGATGCAATCGATGCCCGAAAATTAGGGAAAGATATAGAAGAAGTAGAGGTTGTTGAACCAGAACTTCTGTTAAATATCGATGCATATCTTCCGGATACGTATATTCAGGATGGAAAGCAAAAGATTGATATGTATAAAGCGTTTCAAGGGTCTTCAACGCTAGAAGATCTGGAAGAACTGCAAGAAGAATTAATTGATCGATTCGGTGACTATCCAGAGGAAGTAGAGAATCTTTTAACCGTTACAAGGCTAAAAGTAATTGCTAAAAGAGAGCATGTTGAATCCATTACGGAAAAGAATGGAAAAATTGAATTGCTCCTTTCCGAAGATAGAAGTCAGCGGGTAGATGGAGCAAAGCTATTTGAAATTGCAAATGAATATGGACGAAGTATTCAATTGGGAACAGAGCATAGTAAATTAAAAATTGTTTACCAGACCTCCCGTAATAACGCATTCCAGCGGTATGATACCGTCCAGAACTTTATGGAAAAATTAGCGAAAGTAGACAGGGAATAAGGACTATTTTCCTTTTAGTGAATACTTCTTCCATTTCTACCTAATACTAAAAAAACACAACAGGTATTTTTGTCGGATAAGAATAGATAAGCCGGAAGTTGTGTAGGTATAGCGGATGTAATAAATAGTAAAGAACGGTTGTAATGTGCACAACATAGAACACCAAGAAAATTTCAGCATAAGAAAGAGAGGCTTCATGAAATGAAAGCAACAGGAATAGTACGACGTATTGATGATTTAGGAAGGGTAGTCATTCCAAAGGAAATAAGAAGGACATTGCGCATTCGTGAAGGTGATCCATTAGAAATTTTTATCGATCGTGAAGGTGAAGTAATCCTAAAAAAATATTCACCGATTAATGAGCTAGGTAATTTTGCAAAGGAATATGCAGAAGCATTATTTGATTCACTTCACTTTCCAACCTTAATATGTGATCGAGACGAAGTTATAGCAGTAGCAGGAGAATCTAAGAAGGATTATTTAAACAAGCCTATTGGATCTCATATCGAAAAAATTATCGAAAACCGATCGAATGTAGCGGAAAATGAACCAGAAAGTATTGAAATTATTCAAGGACAAACGGAAGAGCTTCATTCTTACACAATAAGTCCAATTATTGCGAATGGAGATCCAATCGGTTGTGTCATGATGTTTTCACGTGAAGGTGAGAAATTACAGGACGCAGAGAAAAAAGTAGTAGAAACGGCTGCAAGCTTTCTTGCCAAGCAAATGGAATAGTCAGAGCAATGAGATAGGACAAAAACCGATGCAAAAAATTGCAGACGGTTTTTGTCTTTTTATTTTTTTACAGAGAATGCAAACGAGAAGGCTAGGAAGGATTGCTGCTTTCCCATTTTTAAGGGTGTGCTATAATATGAGCATATTTTAAGAAAAGTGGAAAGGCGAATATTATGGAGCCGAACGAAACAAATAGACTACTTAAAGGGGCATTGCTTTTAACCTTAGCCGGAATAGCTAGTAAAATTCTAAGTGCAGGATACCGCGTCCCTTTACAAAATTTAACGGGGGATTTTGGATTTTATGTTTATCAGCAAGTATACCCGATTCTTGGTATTGCTTTGGTACTTGCATTGTATGGATTTCCAGCAGCGATTTCTAAGCTGAAGACAGACTTTGAGGCAGAGCAGTATCCAATATCTTTTCGAAATTTCTATTTTCCTATATTTGTTATAGTTGCTGTCGTGAATGTTGCGTTGTTCCTCGGTCTCCAGCTAAATGCACATCCACTGGCTCAATTTATTGGCGATGACCGACTAGTATCGGTTTATCAGACGGTTGCTTTTATTTTTCTTTTTATCCCTTTTACTGCTTTTTTGCGTGGTGTGTTTCAAGCAAACCACCAGATGAAGCCGACTGCTTACTCGCAAGTCATGGAACAATTTGTTCGGGTTCTAATTATCATTGCCGGTGCTGTTATCATTAGTAAACAAGAAATTGACATTTACAGTATCGGAAAAGTAGCTGGCATCGCCTCGATAAGCGGATCAATTGCTGCTTGCATCGTATTAATTTTTTTTATGCGTAAGTATCGGCCTCCGCTATTGCATAAGGCTAGCAAAACTTCTGTGCCGTGGTTTCGTTTTTTGCGAAAGCTGATAATACTTGGTGTCGTTGCATCTATTACACATATGGTTTTATTGATAATACAATTTGCGGATACGATTTCATTAGTTCCAGCTTTACTAAATTACGGATTAACGAAAGAGGAAGCGATGGTAGCAAAAGGAATCTTCGATAGGGGGCAACCACTAATCCAGCTTGGAACCGTATTAGGATCTTCTTTTGCGCTTGCATTTATGCCAGCTGTTTCGAAACGTAATTTAAAGCAGCAATTTCGCTCCCTTTGCATGCAAATTGAAAGCGGACTTGTCATTGGTTTTTATTTAGCGATTGGAGCTACGGTAGGATTAATTATGATTTTCCCAGCAGCTAATATTTTGCTTTATCAGGATAGTAGTGGGACTACCGTGTTACAACTATTAATGCTTGCCATCGTTTTAAGTGCATTGTCTATTACCGTTGCATCTGTTTTACAAGGGTTAGGAATGATTAAACGAACGGCAGTTTTTATTGGGCTTGCTTTTTTGTTGAAATGGGGTTTGAACCTTTTGCTTGTGCCTTTTTGGGGCTTGCTTGGAGGTTCAATCGCTACTATTTTAAGCTTGTTGCTATTTTGCATATTAGTACTATATTCGTTAAAACGATATATTCCGACACTTTCATTGCTACGAAAAATTAAATGGCCAGCCTTTATTAGAGCAACGCTAAGCATGATGCTGTATGTTGCTAGCTGGAATTGGCTTTTGCCAAACCCGGATGAAGTTGCAAGAACAACACTGCTTTTAATCGTTACCTTTATTTCTCTTACAGGAGGGGGCATTTATATGCTACTTCTTATTCGCGGAAATGTATTTACACAGAAAGAACTGGCTATGCTGCCATTTGCATCTTTCTTTATTCAATTAACTAAGGAGGGAAATAAGAAGCATGAATAAAATTGAAGTGATCGGTCTTGGAGCCGGTGATTTAGATCAATTATCGATCGGATTATATCGTAAATTAACAAAAGCAGAGCAAATGGTTTATGTTCGGACGACGGAACATCCTGTTGTACAAGCTTTACAGGAGGAAGGTGTTTCATTTAAATCATTTGATGAGATATATGCATCCGAAACAGCATTCGAGCAAGTTTATGAAAGGATTGCTGCCGTACTTTTAGAAAAGGCATCGGAGGAAAATGTGATTTATGCTGTTCCAGGACATCCGATGTTAGCCGAACGGTCGATACAGCTTCTTTTACAGCAACAGGAAGTTGACATTGAAATTTTAGGGGGTCAAAGCTATTTAGATGCCTTATTTTCCTCGCTTCGCATTGATCCGATTGAAGGCTTTCAATTTGTAGATGCTGCTACATTTCAACGAAGTGAGCTTAATTATCGTCAGCATTTAGTGTTTTGTCAGGTGTACGATCAATGGATTGCTTCTGAATTGAAACTAACGCTACTTGAAGATTTGCCACCTCATTATGAGGTAACGATTGTCGAGGCAGCTGGAAGTAGGCAAGAACAAATAACCGTTGTTCCATTGGAAAAATTAGACCATGCTTTTAAACAGAGCAACTTAGTTAGTGTATATGTTCCGCCAGCTGAAAAGGAAATGCTTCATCATACGTTTGATCGGCTAAAAGAAGTAATCGCTGAATTACGAGGTCCAAACGGTTGTCCGTGGGATAAAGAGCAAACACACGAATCATTACGAACCTATGCGATTGAAGAGGTGTATGAATTAATCGATGCCATTGATGAAATGGATGATGAAGGCATCGTGGAAGAGCTTGGTGATATGCTTTTACAAGTAATGCTTCATAGTCAGATTGGTACTGATGATGGCTATTTTACGATTGACGATGTTATTGCTTCGATTACGAATAAAATGATTTACCGACATCCACATGTATTTGGCGACCTTTCTGTCGGATCTGTTAACGAAGTGTACAAAAACTGGGAGCAGTTAAAAAAAGAAGAAAAAGGTGACACACGTAAAACGGTGCTTTCGGGAATACCCTCTCATTTACCTGCCTTGGCTAAGGCATTTAAGCTACAACAAAAGGCTGCAAAGGTCGGATTCACTTGGGAGCAAGCTGGTGAAATATGGGACAAGCTTCAGGAAGAGCTATTTGAAGTGAAGCAAGCGATAAAAGAAGAAGACCTGGTTGAAGTGGAAAAGGAATTTGGTGATGTGCTGTTTGTTCTTGCTAACTTAACAAGATATTATGGCATTAATCCGGAAGTGGCTTTGAATAGAGCGAATCAAAAATTTATTTCACGGTTTGGTTATATCGAACAACAGCTGGAAGCATTAGGGAAGAAGCCAGAAGAAGCTACGCTTGAAGAAATGGATGCTTACTGGGAACAAGCAAAAGAAAGAGAGGGATTATGATGCGTTTAGATAAATTTTTAAAAGTATCTAGATTAATTAAACGTCGTACGTTAGCAAAGGAGGTTGCTGATCAAGGTCGGATAACGATTAATGGAAATCAAGCAAAGGCATCCTCGGTTGTTTCCGTTGGAGACGAGCTCGTCATTCAATTTGGACAAAAGCTTGTAACGATAGAAATAACAGCTTTAAGAGAAACCGTACGAAAAGAAGAAGCGGAAACATTATATAAAATATTAAAGGAAGAAAGAAAGGACTAGCCATAATTGTTTTTCATTCGTATATTACTGCATTAAAAAAGTAGGTTTGCATAGTTCTATACTTGTCCTCCCTTTCATACAGTAATAATGATAAGGGAGGACGGAAAATATGAATAATATGAATTTTTATAACCATAATGAATCGACAACACGACATACAGAAAAAGATCATCAGTTAAAAATTAACAATAGGAAGCTACTAGAGATAACCGGAGTCCGAGAGGTTGATAGTTTTGATAATGAGGAGTTTCTTTTAGAGACGGTTATGGGCTATTTAATCGTTCGTGGACACAATCTACAACTAAAAAATTTAGATGTAGGTGAAGGAATTGTCTCAATCAAAGGGAAAATCTATGAAATCTCCTATATGGACGATCAGCACCAGGAGAAAGCTAAAGGAATATTTAGCAAGCTATTCCGATGACGTTAAGTGTGCAGTTCACTGCGATGATATCCATGATTATAAGTGGATTTTACCTTGGACTAATTCGCGATACGTTTTTACGCTTTCGTGTACACTGGAAAAGCAATACGTTTCTTTTGTACTTTTTAGAGGTGTGCTTTTGGACAACCCAGATGTTTACGCTGTTCTATGTATTGTTTCTAGTAAATGCCGGTGAATTACGCGTGTATATCTTTGTCGCGTGCTTACTTGGTTTTGCAACCTATCAGGCAATCGCGGCAAAGATATACAAAGCATTACTAGAAAAGATAATTCATATCACCACAAGCATCTATCATTTTTTCTCATCCTTGATCAAGACGATTATTGTTAATCCAATTAAATTTATTATTCAATTGATCATTCGTGTGCTTGTTTTCTTTTTAAATCTACTTGCAGCTACTTTGCTTTTCATTGCAAAGCTCCTCGTTTTTCCTGTAATATGGGTATTGAAACAGTTTTACCGAGTGTTACCAGATAGAATTATAAATATTTTCCACAAAAATAAAGGATTTTATAGTAAAATAAAGAATATATATAGTAAAATAAAGCGTTTTTTCGTTGCAAAGAGGAGGTAGTAGTTCGTGTCTAGTAGAAAAAAAACAGTCGCACAAATCGATTCTAGCTATATGAATCAATACAATGCACATGTAGAAAGACAAAAGCGAAAAAAGCAACGCTTAGTTCGCCGCCTTGTTTTATTTTCCGTTATTGTAATGTTAGCGATTGGGAGCATGACTACATATCATTTTAAGCAACGCGCTTTAAAGGAAGAAAAAATAAAGCAATATGAGCAGCTTGAACTAGAGCTTGCTACCTTGAAAAAGGAAGAAAGCAATTTAAAGGAAGAAATTGAGCTACTAAATGATGATGAATACATTTTAGAAATTGCTCGCACGAATTATTTTTTCTCTAAAAAAGGTGAAATAATCTTTAATAATCCGGACAAAGATCCGTCTTATTGACACATTTTCACCCTGTTGGATATACTATGGTAGTAAAGGATGTTCAAAATACGTCAAGTATCCAATGCTGGCATTTTTGAACAGCCATTAATATAGCTATTTCAAAATATTAAGGAGGAGCATTTTTTAATGTCAATTGAAGTAGGCAGCAAGCTGCAGGGAAAGGTAACCGGTATTACTAATTTTGGGGCTTTTGTTGAATTGGAAAAAGGAGTAACAGGGCTCGTGCACATTAGTGAGGTTGCCGAAAATTACGTAAAAGACATTAATGAGCATCTCACTGTTGGAGATGAAGTTGAAGTAAAGGTCATTAATGTTGAGAAGGATGGCAAAATTGGCTTATCCATTAAAAAAGCTAAGGAAAAACCAGTTCGCCAAAGAAATACGAGAGAACGCACAGAATCGTTTGAATCGAAGATGAGTCGATTCCTTAAAGATTCTGAAGACCGTTTAGCCTCTTTGAAGAAGCACACGGAATCCAGACGCGGGGGTCGTGGTGCTAAAAGAGGATAGCAGTTGCTGTCTATCGAGATGAGTGCTCTATCATATAAACGAAATGAAAGCAGTTACTGTAATGGACGGTAACTGCTTTTTGCTTTCTTTTTGTAAGTTAATCTTTGATAGAAAAAAGGCTCTTCATATGTAACATACATATGAAGAGCCTTTTGGTTTTATGATAGCGGCGGAGGGGATCGAACCCACGACCTCACGGGTATGAACCGTACGCTCTCGCCAGCTGAGCTACGCCGCCAAATAAAGTCAACAAAAGATATAATACAACAGCCTGTCTATTGTGTCAATAGAATTTCGTTAAAATGCGAGTGAAAGCAGGAAATATGCATTACGTATGGAATGATAAATAGAGAATAAAATTGGATTTTAATGGAGGGAACAGTCGGTGGACAAAGATATCTTATTTAACCAAGTAAAAACGTATCGAAAAGAAACGCTAGAAATCACGCATGATGTGACTGAAGTAGAAGCAAACATTATTCCGAACGGGTTCCATAATAATATTCGCTGGAATTTAGGGCACATTTATTTGGATCAATATTTATGGATTCAAGCAGTAACGAGGGAAAAAAAGGAAGGACTGGATCATTTTAATAAGTGGTTCGGTTTTGGAACAAGTCCTGCAGATTTTACAAACAGTACACCAACCATGTCCGAGTTAAAGCAATTGTTAGTTGAACAGCCGAATGACATACTTGCTCGATATAGTCATCGGTTAAATGAGCCCTTTGAGCCGACAGAAATGGGTATATATACAATAGAGCAGGTGCTAATCAGAACGATCTACCATGAGGGATTACATGCTGCTACAATAAAAACTCTTAAACGTTTCATATAAATGGCTGACATACGATTTGTTTTTTCGTGGTTAAATGATATTTTCGTCAAATTATTCCAGATGCCTAATTTAGTTTAACTGCATCATTTCACACGCAAAACATACCTGTGTCGTTTAAATGGGTACGTAACAACAATTATGCAAAGCGCAGCTTACAGAAAATCGCATGTAGAAAAAAGCTTGTCTCTTTAGAAACGAGTCGAACGATTTCTTGAACAAGCTCTCTTCTTTTGACAAAAAAAGCATTTCCTATGTGCTTTAATGAGGTTTAAAGAGGAGGGCTTTATATGATGGATTCTATATCAGGATTGGAAACAAAAGCTTTAGACCGAGACAAGACCAGCCTAGAAAGGATGAGGTATAGGTTCCTGACAAAGGCGATGAAAATATTATTAGAACAAGGTTGGCTATACTATTTTGTGGGCTTCTTATTAGGACGAGCTGTTATATTATCTACCGTTTCTCCATTTACGGTCGCGTTTTTGGCGACATTATGGTTTATACATCGCGAAAAAGCGGCAAAGGCAACGATTGCGATGCTTATCGGAGCATTCACGTATTCTGTGCCACAAGCTGTCTTTACAGGTGTATCCATGCTTTCGTTTTTGCTTTTAGCAGCTTTGTTTAAGCATGCTGGAAGACAGCAGTTATTATTGCCTTTGTTTGTTTTTATTTCTACCGTAACGACACGTTTGTTTATGTATTCGTTTACTGGAACTTTATCGTCTTATGAATGGATGTTCCTCCTTGTGGAAGGAGTACTCGGTACTATCCTTGTACTAATCTTTATGCAAAGTGTTCCCCTTTTATCACCAAAAAGATATAAACCTACTTTAAAAAACGAAGAGATTGTATGCATGATTATTCTGCTAGCCTCGATCTTAACTGGTATGATTGGTTGGCAATTGTACGGGGCTTCTATTGAACAAATATTTTCTCGCTATTTTGTGTTGCTTCTCGCTTTTGTTGGAGGAGCTGCCATCGGTTCAACCGTAGGTGTTGTGGCTGGGCTTATTTTATCTTTAGCGAATGTTGCTAATTTATATCAAATGAGTTTACTAGCTTTTTCAGGTTTGCTGGGCGGTTTGCTGAAGGAAGGAAAGAAACCGGGCGTAGCAATGGGGTTACTCGTTGGAACGTTTCTTGTTGGCATTTATGGAGATGCGGCAAATCTTCTTCCGTCTCTTATGGAATCTCTTTTTGCGGTTATGCTATTTATCGTAACGCCAGCAAGCTGGATAAAAAAAATATCAAGATATATTCCTGGAACGGAGGAATATTCCCATCAGCAAGAACAATACTTACAGAAAGTTCGTGATGTTACTGCAAAGCGGGTAGAGCAGTTTTCCGATGTCTTTGAGGCATTATCAAAAAGCTTTATTACGGAAGACCATCCGTTACAAGTTGATTTGGAAGAAAAAAGAGAAACAGATTATTTTTTAAGCCAAATAACAGAAAAGACGTGCCAATCATGTTTTATGAAAGAACGCTGTTGGCAACAGCAGTTTGATAAAACCTATCATCTAATGGAAAGCATGAAAGTAAATCTCGTTGAAGATTCTCAAATTAATCGAAGGCTAGTACATGAATTTGAAAACCATTGTGTGAAATCGAAAAAAGTTATGGAGGCAATGGAGGAAGAAGTATCGTATTTCGAAGCCCACCGAAAGTTAAAGCAGCAAGTGCTGGAGAGTAAACGGCTTGTTGCCGAACAGTTAAAAGGTGTTTCTGAGGTGATGGATGACTTTGCCATCGAAATTTTAAAGGAACGAGAGCATCATGAAAAACAGGAGATGCAAATTATTCATGCACTAAAGCATCTTGGGATTGAACTTGAAAAGCTAGAAATATATAAGCTAGAGAAGGGCAATGTAGATATTGAGATGTCTGTATCGTTTTATGATTATTGTGGGGAAGGACCAAAGCTCATCGCACCAATGTTGTCGGAAATTCTTAATGAGATGATTGTGGTAAAACGAGAGGAAATCTCTCCATTTCCTAACGGTTATTCTTTTCTCCAATTCGGTTCTGCTAAAGAGTTTGTCGTAGAAGCAGGTGTTGCTAACGCTGCAAAAGGTGGAGGCGTTGTGTCTGGTGATAGCTATACAACGATTGAGCTGGGCGCAGGAAAGTATGCGATGGCGATAAGTGATGGAATGGGAAATGGGAGAAGAGCTAAAGAAGAAAGTAGTGAAACACTTCGATTGCTCAAGCAAATACTGCAAACAGGTATTCCAGAGAAAGTCGCCATTAAAACGATTAATTCGATTCTCTCATTGCGAACGACAGATGAAATGTTTGCAACGCTTGATTTGGCAATCATAAATTTACACAATGCATATGTAAGATTTTTAAAGATTGGCTCGACACCGAGTTTCATAAAGCGTGGCGATGAAATTATAAAAATAGAAGCAAACAATTTACCAATGGGAATTATTCCTGAATTTGATGTTGATATTGTAAGCGAACAGCTGTTATCTGGGGATGTACTAATCATGATGAGTGATGGAATTTTTGATGGGCCAAAGCATGTAGAAAACACGGATATTTGGTTAAAACGAAAAATACGTGAGCTAAAGACCGATCAACCACAGGAAATCGCGGATTTATTATTAGAGGAGGTCGTTCGAACAAGATCTGGAGCGATTGAAGATGATATGACGGTGCTTGTAGCAAAAGTGGAAAAAAACACGCCTGAATGGTCCCCTGTTCCTATTTTTAAAGGAGCAGCTTTATAAATGCATCGCCCTTTTTCCCTTCAACCTCGGCGGTAACTATGCATTAGCATGGAGAATTATCGAGTCACTAGTATAATCTTATACGGATTTGGTGATGATGATAATGGAAAAAGTTGGAGGTGTAAATGGTGAAAAAGGGGACGCTAAAACAAATTTTGCTTATAACAGATGGCTGTTCCAATAAAGGTGAAGATCCAGCAGCCACAGCAGCACTTGCATATGAGCAAGGAATTGTTGTGAATGTAATTGGTATTTTAGACGATGATCAAACAGAGCAACCAGAGGGACTCCAAGAGGTAGAAGATATTGCGTTATCTGGTGGCGGGGTAAGCCAGCTCGTGTATAAAGCAACTTTATCGCAAACGGTGCAAACTGTAACAAAGCAAGCAATGACACAGACGTTGCAAGGGTTTGTGAACCTTGAACTCAAACAAATTCTTGGATCAAATGAAACGATGGATGATTTGGCCCCAGAAAAACGTGGAGAAATTATGGAAGTTGTGGAAGACCTTGGTGAAACGTGTGATTTAGAAGTGCTTGTTTTAATTGATACGAGCGCTAGTATGAATGATAAATTGCCAACGGTAAAAGAAGCGTTGATCGACTTATCTATTAGCTTAAATTCACGGATAGGACGCAATCGCTTTTGTATCTATAGCTTCCCAGGGAAACGAAAGGATATAGAAAAGGTGTATGATTGGTCACCAAAGCTTGATTCGGTATCTACTGTATTTCCGAAGCTTTCTAGTGGTGGAATAACGCCGACCGGACCGGCTATTCGAGAAGCAATGTATCAGTTTAGCAAGAAGAGCTTACGAAGGAGCCTTAGGAAAAATGATGAACAAGATATCGAGGAAGCATGATTTTCTTATTAAACCAGGGATGAAAATTACAGGGAAATGGCATAATCATACGTATGTGATTAAAAAAAAGCTCGGAAGTGGTGCAATTGGAACGGTCTACTTGTGCGAAACAAAAGGATCTTATGCTGCTTTAAAGATTAGTGATAAGAGTGCTTCCATGACTACGGAAGTAAATGTACTTAAATCATTAGGAAAGGTCCAAGGAAATCGTCTTGGACCTTCTTTACTAGATGTTGATGATTGGATAAATCCGATTGGACAGAAATATACATTCTATGTGATGGAATATATAAAAGGAGAAGCGGTTCGCCCTTTTATTCAGCAGAACGGTAATGAGTGGATCGGTGTATTTATGCTACAATTGCTCGATGATCTTGAAAAGCTACATAAGTCTGGTTGGGTATTTGGTGATTTAAAGCTCGAAAATCTTTTAATCACCGCTTCTCCAACTCGAATCAGATGGATTGATGTTGGTGGAACAACGCTAATTGGTAGAGCAATTAAGGAATACACAGAGTTTTATGATCGAGGCTATTGGGGGCTTGGTTCAAGACGGGCAGAACCGAGCTATGATTTGTTTGCTTTTGTTATGGTTATTTTGAGCATTTATTATCCACATAAATTTCATCGTGAAAACACTTCGCAAACGACGACCATCTTTAAAAAAATCGATGCCATAAAAACGCTAACCCCTTACAGCATTTGTTTAAAAAAGGCGATAACCGGAAAATATGAAACAAGTGCTCAAATGAAGCAAGCAATCCAAACGGTCCTTTATCAAGCAGAGAAGAATCATCAGGAAATAACAAATCAAAAGCCATTTTTGATGGAGTCCGTTGGTATTCTTTTTGTGGCTGGAGGGTATTATTTTATTTCGCTATTACTATAATGGAAATACGGACAATACCAACAGGAGTATGTTACACTTAAGGAACATAACTAATGGCTGGAGATGGCGTTAAATGGAACAGAAAGTAACTGCTTTTATTAGGGACCACGATCTACTTAAAGAAGGGTCTACGGTGCTTGTTGGTGTTTCAGGGGGACCGGATTCGATCGCGTTATTACATTTCCTTCATTCGAAGCGTGAAGCGTGGAATTTAACCCTTATTGCAATCGCGGTTGATCATCAGCTGCGTGGAGATGAAAGTAAAGCCGATGTACGCTTCGTTGAAACGATATGTGAGAAATGGAACATATCGTTTGAATCTACTTCGATAAATGTTCCATCCTATAAACAAGCAGAACAGCTAGGAACACAGGTGGCTGCAAGAAAGCTACGTTACTTCTTTTTCGAAAAAATGATGGAGAAATATGATGCGGATTATTTGGCGTTAGGCCACCATGGAGATGATCAAATCGAGACGCTCTTGATGCGGTTTGCTCGTATATCTGATGCCCGGTTTTTGCAAGGCATCCCATTCAAACGTGAATTTGCAGGGGGATATATTATTCGTCCATTACTAGCAGTAACGAAAAAGGAAATCGAGCAATATTGTGCGCTGCATAACGTGGCATATCGTATCGATCCATCCAATGAACATATGGATTATACACGAAACTTTTTTAGAAAAAACATGCTGCCATTACTAAAAGAAAAAAATAGTAATATACATACTACTGTACAACGATTGAGTGAAACATTAGCAGAGGACGAATCGTACTTGCAACAGGAGGCTAAAAAACTATTTGAGCGTACGGTAAAGCTCAACAAAGATGCAAAAACAGCGCACCTAGAAATTAGTGCATTTCAATCGTGTCCAACTGCTTTACAAAGGAGAGCCTATCATCTAATATTAAACTATCTATACCAAGTGTTACCGAAGAATTTATCATATGTACATGAGGAACAGTTTTTCTCCTTGCTAAAAAGCACGGATGGTCATGTGCAAATCGATTTTCCTCATCATTTAAAGGTGGAAAGGTCTTATCACACCGTGATGTTTTATTTTGAACAACAGCATCCTCAAGCAACTCCATTTTTTCATCATTTGTTGGAAGTTCCAGGGAAGGTTGTCTTGCCGGATAACTCTACATTAACGGCTACGCTTACGAAGCATCCAGAAAAACAGGATGCGCATACATATCATTGTCTGGTTGAAAGTGTTTCTTTGCCATTACATATAAGAACACGTCAGTCTGGTGATCGAATGAGCTGGGATGGACTTAGAGGAACGAAGAAAATTAAGGATATCTTTATCGATGCTAAGGTTCCGATGTCGAAGCGGGATAGGTGGCCGATCGTAACCGATCATGATGGGAATATATTATGGCTTATTGGTTTGAAAAAGGGTCAAGCCCCTTTAAGTAAGCGAGAGAATACCTCATTTATTACATTATTTTATGAAAAAGATAGCAACCAGGAGGGACAATGAACGTGCATAATGATATGGAGAAGGTATTAATTACAGAAGAAGAAATTGCAGCAAAGTGTAAGGAGCTTGGCGAAAAGCTTACCGAAGAATATAATGGGAAGTTCCCTTTAGCGATTGGCGTTTTAAAAGGAGCAATGCCATTTATGTCTGACTTGCTTCGTAATGTAGAAACGCATTTAGAAATGGATTTCATGGATGTTTCCAGTTACGGTGGTAAAAACATGCAATCTTCAGGTGAAGTGAAAATTGTAAAAGACCTAGATACCAAGGTTGAAGGCAGAGATTTACTAATCATTGAAGATATTATTGATAGTGGACTAACACTTAGTTATTTAGTTGATTTATTTAAATATCGTAAAGCAAAGTCCATTAAGATTGTAACGCTACTCGATAAGCCATCAGGAAGAAGTGCAAAGATTAAAGCAGATTTAGTTGGATTTGAGGTTCCGAATGAGTTTGTTGTTGGATATGGACTTGATTATGACGAAAAATACCGCAATCTTCCATACATCGGTGTACTAAAGCCCAAAATATACGGTGGCGAAGAATAATCTAGTACGTAAAATCGATCCCTCGAAATGATTAAGATTATTTTACGTTTCATAAGTAAAATTAGTTGTCATGCAACTTTTTACTATGGTACTATTTAATATAGTTTTTCCCGTTTGGGAGGAGGTAGGCAATGAATCGCATATTTCGGAATACGTTCTTTTATTTGCTCTTATTGCTCGTTGTAATTGGAGTCATTGGAGTATTTAATGGACAGAACGAACAAGCTAAAGAATTTAATGTAAGAGAATTTATGCAAGCGTTGAATAACGATGAGATTAAAGAAATGACGTTGCAGCCAGCACATGGCATAATGCGCATAACAGGGGTACTGGAAAAAGAAGATAAGCAGTTTATTGCTCAAGTACCAGATAATCCCGATATCGTTAAAGATATAACAGAAAGAGCAACGGAACAAAGCGTGCTAAAGGTTAAAGAAGCAGAGCAACCAAGTGGATGGGTAACTTTTCTAACTGGCATGATTCCGTTTCTCATACTCGGATTATTCTTCTTCTTTATTCTTAGTCAAGCTCAAGGTGGCGGCGGTGGCCGTGTAATGAATTTTGGAAAGAGTAAGGCGAAGATGTACAGTGAAGAAAAGAAGAAAGTCCGTTTTAAAGATGTAGCTGGTGCAGATGAGGAAAAACAGGAATTAGTGGAAGTCGTAGAATTCCTTAAGGATCCTCGCAAGTTTTCCGAGTTAGGTGCTCGAATACCTAAAGGAGTGCTTTTAGTAGGACCTCCTGGAACAGGTAAAACATTACTTGCCCGCGCAGTAGCAGGAGAGGCTGGAACGCCATTCTTCTCTATAAGTGGATCTGACTTTGTGGAGATGTTTGTTGGGGTCGGTGCATCCCGTGTTCGTGATTTATTTGAAAACGCGAAAAAGAACGCACCGTGTATTATATTTATTGATGAGATTGATGCAGTTGGACGTCAACGTGGTGCCGGTCTTGGCGGTGGTCACGATGAAAGAGAACAAACGTTGAACCAATTGCTCGTTGAAATGGATGGCTTTGGTGCAAATGAAGGAATCATTATCATTGCAGCGACAAACCGTCCGGATATTCTTGATCCTGCACTTTTACGTCCAGGCCGTTTTGACCGTCAAATTACCGTCGATCGACCAGATGTTAAAGGACGTGAAGCAGTATTAAAGGTTCATGCGAAAAACAAGCCGCTCGATGAGACGGTTGATTTACATGTAATTGCTTTACGGACACCAGGTTTTTCCGGTGCAGATTTAGAAAATCTATTGAATGAGGCTGCCCTTGTAGCAGCTCGTCAAGATAAAAAACAGATCGACATGCTTGATGTAGATGAAGCAATTGATCGTGTAATTGCAGGTCCTGCGAAGAAGAGTAGAGTAATCTCAGAAAAGGAACGTAATATTGTTGCATATCATGAAAGTGGGCATACCATTATTGGTATGGTGCTTGATGATGCAGATATGGTGCACAAGGTTACTATCGTACCTCGTGGTCAGGCTGGTGGTTATGCAGTAATGCTTCCAAGAGAAGACAGATACTTCATGACAAAACCAGAGTTGTTTGACAAGATTACCGGCTTGTTAGGTGGTCGTGTAGCGGAGGAAATTATCTTTGGAGAGGTAAGTACTGGTGCCTCCAATGACTTCCAGCGTGCAACAAACATTGCACGAAAAATGATTACTGAATATGGCATGAGTGAAAAAATTGGTCCATTGCAATTTTCTAGTGGTGGTGGAGAAGTATTTTTGGGTAGAGATATTCAAAATGAACAAAACTACAGTGATACCATTGCGTTTGAGATTGATAAGGAAATGCAAAACTTTATTAATCATTGCTATGACAGAGCGAAAAAGATTCTTACCGAGAATAAGGATAAGCTTGAATTGGTTGCACAAACGCTTCTTGATGTAGAAACGTTGGATGCAAAGCAAATTAAATCCTTGTTCGAGGATGGGGTGCTTCCTGAGCCTGAAGAAGCCGAGGAAGAAAAGCAGGGGGATAAGCCAGCACCAGCGAGCGATGTAAAAGTAACGATTAAGTCAAAGGACGATGAATCGTTAGAGTCACCGGAGTCTTTTGAAGAAGCGAAGGAAAGAGCGAATGAAAAGCTCAAGGAGAAAAGGAATGAAGAAGATACAGCTGAAGATGCTGTAAACGATGAATCCGATTCTTCAGATGAAAATAAGAAAAATTAAAAGTATGTATAAGGCGGTCTCTCAAAGTGGAGACTGCCTTTTTAATGGGTCAATAAATAAAATAACCATTACACGAGTTGGGACATTTTCGGATTGAAAATTATTTATGGTATATTTATAGAAAGCAATGATTGATGACACAAGCAGGAAGGTATGATGTGAGTATGCTTTTTGTATTAGATGTAGGAAATACAAATACAGTCCTTGGCGTATTTGAAAAACATAACCTAAAGTATGAATGGCGTATAAAAACAGATCGATATAAAACGGCAGATGAGTTTGGTATGCTAATAAAATCGCTGTTTAATCATAGGGGCTTAGACTTTGCAGCAATTAATGGCGTTATTATTTCTTCTGTTGTACCGCCTATTATGTTTGCATTGGAAAAAATGTGTAGAGATTACTTTCATATTGATCCCCTTGTGGTAGGGAAGGAAACAGTTCGTTCTCATTTAAAAATGAGCTATCCAAACCCACAGGAAATTGGTGCAGATCGTATTGTAAATGCGGTAGGGGCAATAAAAGAATATGGTGCTCCTTTAATTATTATTGATTTTGGTACTGCGACGACATATTGTTTTGTTAATGAAAACCGTGAGTATTGTGGGGGAATTATTTCCCCGGGAATAAATATTTCTATGGATGCGTTATATCAAAAGGCTGCAAAGCTTCCGAAGATTGAAATTGAAGCTCCTGCAAATGTCATTGGTTCTTCTACGGTAGAAGCAATGAAGTCTGGCGTTTTTTATGGTGCTGTAAGCCAAGTTGACGGGATTGTAAACCGAATGAAGCAAACAATAAGTCAAGATCCAAAAGTGATTGCTACTGGTGGGCTTGCGACATTAATCGCGGATGGCTCGGAAACAATTGATATTGTCGACCCACATCTAACATTAAAAGGCTTATATGAGATTTATCATAGCAATAATTAGTGTTTGAATTAGAATATTTAATAAACTGAATGCAAGGGAGAATCAACCTCATGGAAGATTATTTAGTAAAAGCAACCATTTATGAAGGAAAAGTAAGAGCATATGCGATTACTTCAACAAATACGGTAGAAGAGGCAAGAAAGCGTCAAGATACGTGGGCGACAGCAACAGCGGCTATGGGTCGGACTCTTACAATTACAGCTTTAATGGGAGCAATGATGAAGGGTGATGACACAATCACTACGAAAATTGAAGGAACGGGACCAATCGGCGCAATTGTTGCAGATGGAAATGCAAAAGGAGAGGTTCGCGGTTATGTTTCGCAACCACATGTTGATTTTGAAACGAATGCAGCAGGAAAGCTGGATGTAGCAAGAGCGGTAGGAACAGAAGGAAGTCTTAGTGTTGTGAAAGATTTAGGATTACGAGACTACTTCACTGGAAATAGTCCAATCGTATCTGGAGAGATAAGTGAGGATTTTACGTATTATTTTGCTGTATCTGAACAGGTTCCATCTGCTGTTGGTGCTGGGGTATTAATTAATCCGGATCACTCGGTATTAGCTGCAGGTGGATTTATTATACAAATTATGCCTGGGGCGGACGACGAGTTAATTACAAATTTAGAAAAAAGAATTCAATCATTCCCGAGTATTTCAGCATTGATCGAAGAAGGCAATAATCCAGAACAGATTTTACAACGACTATTTGAAGAGGAACAAATTAAGTTCCATGAAAAAATGCCAATTACATTCCGATGTAAATGCTCGAAGGAACGGTTTGAAAAGGCAATTATTGGGCTTGGAACGGATGAAATCCAACAAATGATTGATGAGGATCACGGGGCAGAAGCGGTTTGCCATTTCTGTAATGAAACGTATCATTTTGATGAGGAGCAATTAAAAGCATTAATTGAAAAAAACGAAAATGTATAGCGTACCAATTGCTGAATGAGGAAAGGGAGTAAGGTATGACGAGAAGATTTTTGTTATCGATTATAGTTGTGCTTCTTATTACAAATGTAGCAACTTTACTATTATGGTCGAGAGATGGAGAACAGCAAGTTGTAGATATTGGCGATGGCGAGAAGGAAGTTGACCGAAAAAAAGCGGTAGCAACTATTGGCAAAGAAGAAATAAGCTTTGATGAATGGATGCAGGCAATGCGAAATACGCATGGGGAAAGACAGCTAAAGGGCATGATTGATCGTGAAGTAGTCAGTCAGCTAGCACATAAAAAAGATATAAAGGTTCATGATAAAGTTATTGAACGAGAAATAGCTTATCTTACTTCCATGCAAGGAATACGTTCAAAAAAAGAAATGGAAAAGCAAATAACGAAGTGGAAAAGCGATATTGTTTATCGGTATCAGCTTGAAGCGCTCTTAACAGAAGATGTTCGTATACCAGAGGAAGAACTAAAAGCGTATTTTGATGGCTATCATAAGCAATATGATTTTAGTACATCGATTCAGCTTTCGCATATTGTTGTTAACGATATGGAGACAGCAAAGAAAGTAAAAAGAGAGTTGGATGAGGGGGCGTCATTCGCTTTACTTGCAAGAGAATATACGACAGATGAAGAGTCAAAAAAAGACGGAGGTTACCTCGGTTATTTCACGGAAACAAGTCAATTTTTACCGGATGGTTATTATGACCAAGCTTTAAACATGAAACAGCATACGTATAGTGAGCCTTTTGCAGTAGGGAATGGAGCAGCTATTATTTACTTACATCGTTTCATACCCGAAATCCAATTTTCTTATGAAGAACTAAAACCATATATTAAGTCAGAATTAGCATTAGAAAAAATGGAGCAATCATTGACGGCTGATCCGTTGTGGAAAGAGCTAAAGGTAGACTGGATATATAATGAAAAATAACAAGCCTAAAAAAGCAGTATTGTTGACATTTTGTAGAAGAAAACATACATTATATATAAATCCTATAAGTTTACTATGAATTAAGGAGGAATATTAATGCGAGTTGCGAATAACATCAGTCAATTAATTGGGCAAACGCCGATTGTACAATTGAAAAAAGAGCAAGATGATGCTGCTGATATTTTTGTAAAGTTAGAGTTCATGAATCCGGGAAGCTCTGTAAAGGATCGAATCGCATTAGCGATGATTGAAGCTGCTGAAGAAGAAGGTCAATTATCAGATGGAGATACGATTATTGAACCTACAAGCGGAAATACTGGAATTGGACTTGCGATGGTTGCAGCTGCTAAAGGCTATAAGTTAGTTGTTGTTATGCCTGATACAATGAGTCAGGAGCGGAGAAATATATTGCGCGCGTATGGGGCAGAGCTTGTGTTAACACCTGGTGCAGAAGGTATGAAAGGTGCCATTAAAAAGGCGGAAGCGTTAAAAGAAGCAAACGGCTATTTTATGCCACAGCAATTTAATAATAAAGCAAATCCTACCGTACATGAACGGACAACTGGAAAAGAAATTGTTGAACAAATGAAGGACGGACTGGATGCGTTTGTTGCGGGCATTGGAACAGGAGGTACCATTACAGGTGCTGGAAAGGTATTGCGAGATGCGTTTAAAGACATTTCGATTTATGCAGTAGAACCAGAGGATTCAGCTGTACTTTCTGGTGGAACTGCAGGACCACATAAAATACAAGGACTTGGTGCGGGATTTGTTCCCAAAATATTAAATACAGATGTTTATGATCATGTCATTAAAGTCTCGAATGAGGAAGCATTTGCAACTTCAAAGGAAGTAGCGAAAACAAATGGTATTCTTGGTGGTATATCTGCTGGAGCGGCCATCGCAGCAGCAAGAAAGGTAGCAAAAGAGCTTGGAAAAGGAAAAAAAGTTCTTGCTATCTTACCTGATAATGGTGAGCGTTACCTGTCAACACCATTGTATCAATTTGACGAAGAAAAATAACAATTAAAGGCAAAGGACGGCATGGGAAAACCATGCTGTTCTTTTTGCTATGAAGTGTGTTGTAAATCGCGTGCTATCAGTGTTGGTTTTATTTTGTAGAATCAATAAATAGGCGACATCAATTTTCGCATATGATACGATAGAGCAAGATAATTGTTTAGGAAGGTTGGCGTACGATGAAGCTAGTAACAAAGAAAAAAACCTTTGATTTATCAAAGCGAACACATATTATGGGAATTGTAAATGTTACACCGGATTCTTTTTCAGACGGTGGGTCGTATGTAACTGTTGACGATGCGGTAGCCCAAGCAGTCCGCTTGGAAAAAGAAGGTGCAGATATCATTGATGTGGGTGGTGAATCAACAAGACCAGGACATGCCCCCGTGTCTGAGGAAGAAGAAATAGCGCGTGTTGTTCCAATTATTAAAGCGATTAAGGAAAAGGTGTCTATTCCAATTTCAATTGATACGTATAAGGCAGAGACAGCAAGGCAGGCGGTTGAAGCTGGTGCAGAAATTATTAATGATGTATGGGGAGCTAAAAAAGAGCCTGAGATAGCGAAGGTTGCAGCAGATTATGATGTACCCATCATTTTAATGCATAACAGAAATAATAAAGCATACCATTCGCTTGTTGATGATATGAAACAGGATTTAAAGGAAAGCATTGAAATTGCTAAACAAGCAGGAGTGCCAGAGGAGCATATTATTCTGGATCCAGGTATTGGATTTGCGAAAACCGCACAGCATAATTTAACTGTAATGAATCATTTAGAACAATTTGTAGAAATGGGATATCCTGTGCTGCTTGGTACCTCTCGCAAAACTTTTATAGGAAATATATTGAATGCAGACCCCAAAGAAAGGGATCTAGGTACAGGTGCAACAACCTGTATGGGAATTATTAAAGGCGTGCAAATGATTCGCGTGCACAATGTAAAAGTAAATGTGGAGATGGCTAAAGTAATGGATGCAATGGTAAGAGAAGGAGCAAGGGCTGATGGATAAGATTGTTTTAACAAATATGCAATTTTACGGATACCATGGCT
This sequence comes from Virgibacillus sp. MG-45, assembly GCF_036409425.1. Classification (NCBI taxonomy): domain Bacteria; kingdom Bacillati; phylum Bacillota; class Bacilli; order Caryophanales; family Bacillaceae; genus Virgibacillus; species Virgibacillus sp. MG-45. The sequence continues at coordinate 267,853 of NZ_JAXOFU010000003.1, forward strand.
TATTTCCAGAAGAAAATAAGCTAGGTCAGCGATTTCAGGTAGATGTGGAATTGTTTACAGATTTAAGTAGAGCTGGAAAAACGGATAACATGCATGATTCCATTCATTATGGACAGGTTTATGAATTGGTAAAAGAGATCGTCGAAGGAGAGGCTAAAAATTTAATCGAAGCGGTAGCTGACTTGATAGCGACTAAATTACTCGCCACGTTTGATTTATTGGACGCATGTCTTGTACGTGTGAAAAAGCCTGATCCGCCAATTCCTGGTCATTATGAAGCGGTATCAGTAGAAATATTACGGGAGAAAGATCATGAATAAAGCATTTATAGCATTAGGTACAAATATTGAACCACGTTTTCGTTATTTATCAGAAGCAATGGAACGATTAGCAGCACATCGTCAAATATCCGTTTGTAAAGAGTCCTTGATTTATGAAACGGAACCGGTTGGTTATAAGGAACAAGCAGATTTTTTAAACAAAGTTATTGCTGTGGAAACAACTTTATCAGCAATAGAACTACTGGATGTCTGTCAAACAATTGAAAATGAACTAGGCAGAAAACGAGAGATTCGCTTTGGTCCTAGAACAATAGACCTTGACATTTTGTATTATAATAACGAAAATATAAAAACGGAGCGATTGATTGTTCCTCATCCAAGAATGATGGAGCGAGCATTCGTGCTAATCCCATTACTCGAGCTTGTACCTGAGCTTGTAATAGGGGAAACGTTTGTAAAGACTTTGCTGGCGGAGCTTCCAGAAAGCGATAAGAAAGGCGTAAAAAAATGGACACAAGACGAGTTGGCAGGAGAATAAAAGGATATCGGAAGTTAAAAGGATATACACAGGCTCAATTTGCCAAAGAAATTGGTGTACCATTAACAGTACTTGGTGCTGCAGAACGTGGTGTTCGCAAGCCTCCTGAATCATTGCTTGATGAAATAGCAGCAAAGCTTGAAATAGAGAAGGAAGAAATGATCATGCAACAAGGTGAGAAGGAGGACTGATCTTGTTTAAGATTGGGAATATAACGATTCCGAATCGTGTCGTGCTTGCACCGATGGCTGGCGTATCCAATTATGCTTTCCGTCTAACGGTGAAGGAGTTTGGAGCTGGACTAGTAACGGCAGAAATGGTAAGCGATAAAGGCATAGTCAATAAAAACAAACAAACAATGAACATGCTATTTATTGATGAACAGGAAATGCCGATGAGCTTGCAAATTTTTGGTGGTGAAAAAGAGACATTAGTCGAAGCGGCACAATTTGTTGATCAAAATACGAATGCAAGTATTATTGATATAAATATGGGGTGCCCTGTTCCAAAAATTACTAAATGTGATGCAGGTGCGCGTTGGTTGCTAGACCCTGATAAAATTTATGAAATGGTTTCAGCTGTAGTCAGTTCTGTCGAAAAGCCCGTAACCGTAAAGATGCGTAGTGGCTGGGACGAGGAGCATATCTATGCGGTTGATAATGCAAAGGCTATTGAAGCAGCTGGAGCAAAAGCACTGGCAATTCATGGGCGGACAAGAAAGCAATTGTATGAAGGCGTTGCAGATTGGGAGATTATTAAACAGGTAAAGCAAGTCGTATCTATTCCTGTAATTGGGAATGGAGATGTTGATAGTCCGCAGATTGCTAAAAAACGTCTTGATGAAACGGGTGTAGATGCAGTCATGATAGGTCGTGCAGCACTTGGAAACCCGTGGATTATTTATCAAACCGTGAAGTATTTAGAAACAGGTGAATTGATTAAAGATCCGACACCAAAGGAGAAAATTGATGTTTGTATCCTTCATATGGATCGACTGATTCAACTAAAGGGAGAAAAAGTTGCGGTTATGGAAATGCGCAAGCATGCAGCTTGGTATTTAAAAGGATTAAACGGAAACGGACAGGTTCGCAGACAAATAAATGAAACGGAATCTAGAGAAGCAGTAGTGGAAGTCTTGTATGCTTATGTGGCCAAGCTTGAAGGAGAGCATAAAGCGTCTTAACAAATGAATAAGCATCCGTCAGGTTGATAATCTGGCGGATTCTCCTTTTGCAAAATTGGTTGGTAACGTCGTACTAGAATCTAATATGGTAACTTTATTGTTTTTAACATTGTGCAAATCATGCCCGTATAGATAATAATGGATGAAAACAAATGCAATCTTATATATACTAGTGGTTAATAAGGATCGTTACTGTTAACCATACATATAAAGGAATAATTGGAGTGATATACATGTCGGAAGAATTAAATGAACATATGCGTGTTCGCTATGAAAAAATGGAGGATCTCCGCACCCGAGGTATCGACCCATTTGGCGGAAAATTTGAGCGTACAGATTTAGCGGAAGATTTAAAACAACGCTATGATAAATATTCGAAAGAAGAGCTAGAAGAAAAAAGCACCGATTTTGTTGTGACAATCGCTGGGCGGGTTATGACAAAGCGTGGTAAAGGGAAAGCTGGATTTGCTCACATTCAGGATGCTAGTGGACAAATTCAAATTTATGTTCGTAAAGATGCAATTGGCGAAGAAGCCTATGGCATTTTTAATTCCGTTGATTTAGGAGATATTGTTGGGATTACGGGTGCTATGTTTAAAACAAATGTAGGCGAGCTGTCTGTGAAAGCAACGGAATTCCAATTACTAACGAAGGCTTTACGCCCATTACCAGAGAAATATCATGGTTTAAAAGATATCGAACAACGTTATCGTCAGCGGTATCTTGATCTAATTACGAACATGGATAGTAAAGCAACATTCGTACTTCGCAGTAAGATTATTCAAGAGATGCGAAGCTATTTAAATGGACAAGGCTTTTTAGAGGTTGAAACACCGATGATGCATGGAATCCCAGGTGGAGCAGCTGCTCGTCCATTTGAAACGCATCATAATGCATTAGACATTCCATTATATATGCGCATTGCAATTGAACTGCATTTAAAGCGTCTTATTGTGGGTGGTATGGAAAAGGTTTATGAAATTGGTAGAGTATTTCGTAATGAAGGTGTATCGACACGTCATAATCCAGAATTTACGATGATCGAATTATATGAAGCATTTGCTGATTATCGTGATATTATGGCTTTAACAGAAAATATGATTGCTCATATTGCAAAACAGGTATTAGGAAAAACTACGATTATGTATGAGGGACAAGAAATTAATCTTGAACCGAAGTGGAAGCGAGTGCATATGGTTGAAGCTGTGAAGGAGCATACTGGTGTAGACTTCTGGAATCATATGAGTGATGAAGAAGCGAAACAGCTAGCGAAAGAGCACCATGTAGAAATAACGGATGCAATGACATACGGCCATATTGTAAACGAATTTTTTGAACAGAAAGTAGAAGAGAAATTAATACAGCCTACATTTATTTACGGCCATCCAGTAGAAATTTCTCCGTTGGCGAAAAAGAACAAAGAGGATGAGCGCTTTACCGACCGCTTTGAATTGTTTATTGTTGGTCGTGAACACGCCAATGCATTCAGTGAGTTGAATGATCCGATTGATCAGCGCGAACGGTTTGAAGCACAAGTGAACGAAAGAGCACAAGGAAATGATGAAGCTCATTTAATGGATGAAGACTTTTTAGAGGCACTGGAATATGGAATGCCTCCAACTGGTGGATTAGGAATTGGCATAGACCGTCTGGTCATGCTCTTAACAGATTCTCCATCCATTCGCGATGTGCTATTGTTCCCGCAAATGCGTAATAAATAATGAATATTGAAGTATATTGGACACCCAGGCTCACGGCTGAGCTAGGGTGTCTTTTTCTATCCTTTACACTACACCTGGTCAGAATTAGAATTTAACTACTACTAATAGTGTTTGATAAGGGTTTGATTCGGATAAATAAATGTAAGGAATTTTTTACCACATTTTTTCTTGGTTTTTCATCTTGATTTAAGGGAATAATCATGGTAAATTTAATAACGTTGCTTCACGAAGAAAGTATGAATGAAAGAATCTTTCCCGTGAAATGCAACTAAAAATTTTGTTGACACACCATAGCAAACATGGTATATTTAAAAAGTCGCCAAATTAGCAACACAGGTTGGTGACAAGCGCAATTCTTTATAAAAAACGAAAAAGAAATAACAAAAAAGTTATTGACATTAAAGAGTGTGCATGGTATGATAATCAAGTCGCCAATTTGAACGGCGAATTATTTTTTGCTCTTTGAAAACTGAACAAAACGACCAGTATGTCAAGAAAAACGGACCTCGTTTTT